>DAOUEO010000115.1:0-7570 GCA_034430455.1 Dehalococcoidia bacterium
ACGAACGGCGCCACGCCGGAGATGTCCACAGGGAACGGTATCTGGTCAAGTGGCTTGCCGAAGTAGATGGAGCTCTCATCCTCCGCGAAGTGCTCCTTCACCTTGTCGAGGAAGGCGCTGAACAGAAGGAACGCGGCCAGACCGGCCGAGGCCATCGCGTATCCCTTGGTCAGGGCCTTGGTCGTGTTTCCGACGGCGTCCAGGGAGTCCGTGATGTCGCGGGCCTCCGCGGAGGCGCCCGACATCTCGATGATGCCGTTGGCATTGTCTGTGATCGGCCCAAAGGTGTCCATGGAGAGAATGTAGGCCGCGGACATGAGCATGCCCATCGTGGCCACCGCCGTCCCAAAGACGCCGCCGTTGGGCAGGTCGGACTTCTCGCCCAAGATGAAGGAGGCGACCAGCGCAACGCTGATCGCTACGGCAGTGGAAAGGGTGGTCTCGAAGCCGACGGCTGTCCCGATGATGATGTTCGTTGCCGGTCCCGTACGCGATGCGTCGGCGATCTCCTTTACCGGTCGCCAACGCCCCGACGTGTAGTACTGGGTGATGTATACGAAGACAACGCTGGTGCCTATCCCTACCAGGCCGCAGAAGAAGAACCAGTGCCAGTTGTCCCCCATCATGAGCTTGGTGACCAAGGCCATGAAGGCGATGGAGAGGCAGGTAATCACGTAGTAGCCGTAGTTCAGGGGCGTCATCGGGTCCTGCTTCTCGCGGGTGAAGAACGGCACGCTCATGACCCCGATGCCGGTCGCGATGAGACCGAAGGCACGTATGACCAGCGGGAACAGGATCCAGTTTGAGTCACCGGTGAACCGGAAGATCGCCACGCCCAGGATCATCGCCCCGATGTTCTCCGCCGCCGTCGACTCGAAGAGGTCGGCGCCACGACCGGCGCAGTCGCCCACGTTGTCGCCGACGAGGTCTGCTATCACAGCGGCGTTCCGCGGGTCGTCCTCAGGGATGCCGGCCTCTACCTTGCCCACGAGGTCGGCGCCGACGTCAGCCGCCTTGGTGTAGATCCCGCCGCCGAGCTGGGCGAAGAGGGCGACGAAGCTGGCGCCGAATCCGAACCCGACGATGAGGAAGGGGGTTTCTTCCATGGTGTTCCCCAGCACCCGGCTGTAGAGGGCGAACAACGTCGCTACGCCCAGCAGGCTGAGGGCGACGACGAGGAAGCCGGAGACGGCGCCGCCCCGCAGCGATACGGCGACCGCATCGCGGAGGCTGCGCGTCGCTGCGGAGGCGCAGCGGCCGTTGGACTTCACCGACACGTACATACCGATGAAGCCGGCGATGGCCGAGCACGTTGCCCCGATCATGAAAGCGACGCCGGTGAGGACGCCGGTCTTCACGCTGTCGTCGAAGTAGCCGACGATAAGCCCGACCACCACCGCCGTCACCACCGATAGCATGGCGATCGTCTGGTACTGGCGCCGGAGAAAGGCCATCGCCCCTTCGAAGATCATTCCCGCGATCCTCTGCATCTCCGGCGTGCCGCTGTCACGTTTGAGAACATTCCAGGCCAAGCCCGCAGCGAACACAACGGTCGCTATGCCCACTACAGGCACTATCCAAATCAGGTTCATCGTTCCTGCGCTCCTCCGGTATTCTTGGTCCCCAGGGCTCGGCAGAGCAACCTTGGGGCCATGCCGCGCCGTGTTTGCCTTGCCGCTTGGGAGTGTAGCAAAGGGTCGATTACTGAACAAGGGAATGTCGCGCCTTGCCAGAACCGGCGGCGAAGGGTATAACAGCGGGTGAACGGGTGATCGCGTTGCGGTCTTGGTGGGGGGCGCGTCTGGTGGCGAGCATTCTTGCGGTCAGCGGAGAAGCTGCTACCGCCGCAGTCTGTCGGCAGGCGCTGGCGGCGGCGGGTCATACTGTGGCCGTATGTGCGAGGCCACCAGAGGCCGTGCGGGCCCTTGCCGCCCTCCGAGCTGACGCTGTCTGCCTGGATGCCGCCCTCGGCGCCGACGGTATCGACGATCTCTGCCGCTGGCTCCGTTCAGATCCCGACCGCGCCCCCGTTCCGGTGCTCTTCCTCCTGCCGGCGCGCGCCCGCTGGACGGAGAGCGGCCTGCCGCCCGCCCTCCGTCCCGGCTACGACGACTACCTGGTCAGGCCGGTTGACCCCGATGAGCTGGTGGAGAAGGTGTCTGCCCTTCTCACCCTCACGCCGGCGCGTCGCCCGAAGAGCCGTCGCTTCCTCCGGGAGGGTCCCTTTATAATGGATAGTGAGACTCATGAGCTGTGGGCCGACGGCCGGAAAGCAAAGCTAACCCCTACCGAGTTTTGCTTGCTGGCTTATCTGATGGAGCGGGCAGATCGCCCGGTCTCCCTCGACGAACTGCTGGAGAACGTCTGGGGACACCTTCCGGGTACCGGCGCTGCCGAGGTGGTGAGGGCGCACGTTAGCAACCTGCGGCGTAAGATGTCCGCCCTGGGTAGCAGCGCCCGTCTCCTGAGAACGCTGCCCAATCGCGGCTATCGCCTCTCGCGGGGTGAGAGGGCCTAGCGCTTCTCTTGGGAGGAGTCTGAGATGTACGAGTCGATCCTGGTTCCCCTCGATGGGTCACGGCGGGCGGAAGCCGTGCTGCCCTTCGCTGTCGACCTGGCCAAGCGGTGTCGGTCAAAGGTGGTGCTGTTCAGGGCCGTGCCGGCGTTCTACCAGGTGTGGGCGGAGACGCTGCCGGGGACGGTGGATATCGCACCGGGAGCCGCGGCAGAGGGGGTAGAGATCGTCCAGAGCGAGGTGAAGGAGCACGTGCGCGGCGCCAAAAGGTATCTCTCCAACGTGCGGCGGCGGCTGCACAACGCTGGTCTGCGGGACATCCACCTGGTGGTCGCGCAGGGGGACGCGGCGGTGGAGATCGTGCGCCACGCGCGGGAGGAAGGGGTGGGACTGGTAGCCATCGCGACCCACGGCAGGAGCGGCCTGATCCGGGCGGTGATGGGGAGCGTGGCGGATAGGGTGATCAGGCAGGCGCCAGGGCCGGTTCTGGTCATACGCCCCAAAGAGGCCCAGCATCCCGGGGACAGCTAGGAGGCGATCATCCCGGTGGCCGCCGGGATGAGGGGCGCGGCGCGTTCCGCGGCGAGTTCTTCCAGGTCCTCCAACTGGTCGTCCAGCCAGGCCCGCAGGTCGTGCTCTTCTACCACCTTCCGGAGATGGCGGGCGCGGGCGCGCCTCTCTCCCTCCGGCATCTGCAACGCTTGCCAGAGCGCCGCCGACGTGCTTTCGACATCCAGCGGCTCGATACCGAGCACACCCTGGTGCAGCTCGTTGTAGGAGCCCGCGCTCCTCGATAGCACCACGACGCCGTTGCGCTGGTTGACGATCGGCCCTTCTTTGGATACCAGGTTCATCCCATCGGCCAGGGAGTTGACCAACAGCGCGTCGTAGAGGCTCATGCCCGCTATCGCCTGCGAGTAGTTGTTCTCTTCGAACGCCTCGATGGGGCGCCAGCCGTTTCGGGCGTAGCGGGCGTTGATCTCCGCCACGCGTTGGGAGACCTGTAGGGCGTACTCCCTGTACTCGGGGATGGACCTCCGCGACGGCACCAGGAAGGCGAACAGCTTCACCTCCCCCACCAGCTCCGGGTGTCTTTGCAGCAGAAGGGCAAAGGCGTCAAGGCCGCGCACCACATTCTTGATCGGGTCCAGACGGTCCACTTTGACTATCGTGTACCTGCTCGTCAGCCTTGCCAGGCGCTCACGGTGGCGGACGACTGCGGGGGAGGCCATCCGGATCCTCAGTCCGTCCACATCTACGGATATCGGATAGACCCTTGCCTTCGTTCGGTGTCCTCGCCAGGAGATCTCCGCCCTCGTGTAGTCCGCGGCGACTTGGGGCAGGAAGGCCTCACAGGTGAGGAGGAAGTTGCGGGCGGAGGCCGCGGTCTGGAATCCGACAATGTCGGTCGCGAGCAGGCTCTGGCAGATCGCGGCGGTGAACTCCTGAGGTATGTCTTCCCACACCTCCGGAGCGGGCCAGGGGATGTGGAGGAAGTGCTGCAAGATGGCCTGGTGTGCCATCTCACGCACGTAGCAGGGGCACATGTCCAGATGATAGTCCTGGGTCATTACGTATGAAGGCTGCTGAGAGCCCTTGAGCTCTTCGACGATGGCGCGAGCAAAGGCGCGGTTGGCGGGCAGATACCCCGATTCCCAGGCCCGGCGCATCTTCTGCCGGATGTTGGGGCTCTTCAGGCTGCCCCACAGGGAATGGTGCAAGAACCAGAGGATAGGATTGCTGAAGACTCCGTAATGGAGGTCATAGGTGTGCCTGGGGAGCGTCACGAAGCGGTGACGGATATGTCCCGACCCCAGTTGGATCTTCGAGGCGCTGTGCAGCAAGGCCATCTGCCTATCGCCCTCTGTCATCGCGCTCGCCACCCAGGCGACGTCGGCCAGGGGGGCGAGGCCGCTCAGGGCCGTCGCCAACCCCCCACTACCGTGCCTGGCCTCCAGCCGGCCGTCCCTGCCACGGTGATACTCGATGGGGCCGCGGTGGCTTGCCAAGACGAGCCGCCCTGGGCCCGCGCCGTTCGAGGCCGTTCTCAGCGGGCTGTCTCCCGGCTGAGGGTAGTCCCGTCCCAACAAAACTGACACCCCCTTGTCCTGGAGAGAATACTGAGTGTGGCTTTCAATCTGGTTCGTCATCTCACCGTCCCGCCCGTTGGGCTTGACTTGTCTCTCGAGGAGCGCGTCGATCTGAGGCCCTATTTCGGGCTTTGGGTCAACCTCGCCCCGAAGCATTTCATGCCTTGTGCGGATTGTTGCAGGAGGTGGCCAAGACGGTCTTTGCCGAGCATCCTTGCCGCTATCAGGCCGTCCCGCGCATCCCGGTTTCCTGAGGGGTGTGAGGGGGCACGACTTCGAAATGAATGAGTGGCGTCCGCGTGTATTGTCGGCAGCATAGCCCGTCTCGTTCAGTGATCTGAGTTGCCCGGCAACCCGCTCTTGGCTGACCCCTTCGAGAGCGCCTGGGAGAGCGCCCGCAGAAACTGTGATGCCGCTCGTGGTCCCGGCAGCAGAATGTCGGAGAGGTCGGCAAGCCTGTCGGGCGCTTCCGCTCCCCCTACCCCTGCAGTCAGGCCAAGAATGTTCCCTTCCTGCCGAAGCTCTCTGACGGCCCGGAACGCGTCGAGATCGGTCAAGTCGTCGCCCAGGTACACTATCCCCCTCAGGCTGTGCTCCCGCACGAGTTCCCGCACTACGGTTCCCTTGTCGATTGCCAGCGCGGGGCGGATCTCGACCGCCATCTTACCTTCCGTTCTGATCAGTCCGTCCTGTGGAAGTACCCGCTTGCAGGCCTCGAGGATCGCCTGCCGGGCGGCCGCCGGTTGGGGCGAGGAGCGGTAATGGATGGAGATGACGGTGCCCTTGTCCTCCAAGCGCACTCCCGCCAGTCCTCTCAGTTCTTGCCGGAGTGCCCGCAGCGTCTCCGCCATCCGCGCCGCGTAGGGTTCTCCGTCGCTCCGAAAGCCTCCATCGCTGTCCCAGTGCTCCAGGCCGTGGTTGCCGATGTACGTCAGTTGGTCCAGCCCTACCATCCGGCGCGCTTCCTCGACGCGGCGGCCCGACACGACGGCCACGAGGTCCAGCACTCTCGCCATGTCTGCCAGCGCCCTCCGGCATTCGGGCAGCACCTTCGCCTCTTCCGGCGTAGGCGCTAGGGGGCTGAGCGTGCCGTCGATGTCGCTTACGAGCGCGGCCGGCCGGGCTTGGAGAACCGGCAGGGCCCGTGTCCAAGACATATCTCCAGGGGGATCAGAGGCATGACCTGGGAAGCGCCCGGGCTGTTCGGCCTTTGGCGTCGTTGATCCTCTTCTCAATCTGGTTCCCGAACTCAAGGGGACTGGACAGCGTCCTTGCCGGCCGTGAAGCGCACGGGGCAAGGGGATATCGTCTGGTTGCCTCGCCTGCCTTTCCGATCCGGCTGACAAAATAAGGCCGGAGGACTTGTCTCCGGCCTACGACCACGGATGTTAGTCCTCTTTCAGCGGCCTACGGGGTTAGCTGTCGGGTTAGGGCTGAAAGAGACTGCCCCTCTCGCCAAAGCGAGATTCACCCCCGGTCGTTGGTTCCCCCGTTCCCAGGCTCGAGATTCGGCCTAACGTATGTGACTCTTATATGCATTTTACCAGTCCCTATCTGCCTTGTCAACCTCACTCTTCGGTGAGGCGGCGACAACGAACACCCGGATACCGGTCAGGGGCGGAGCTGTAGTATAATTCGGGTGGCGGAGGGCCTGTAGCTCAGCGGTAGAGCGACCGGCTCATAACCGGTTGGTCGCAGGTTCGAATCCTGCCGGGCCCACCAGTCGCACTTCAAAGGCTAGAGACTTCACCTCATGACTTCTCCGCCCAGCCGGTCCTTTATCGAAGAGATAAGGCAGAAGCTGCGTGCCTATGAACCCCAGCGCATTCCGCTGGAAGGGCGTCCGCCGGCGGGGGTGCTCCTGCTCCTCTATGATGTCGGCGGGCGGACTCATCTCCTGTTCACGAAAAGGACCGAGCTGGTCGAGCATCACAAGGGCCAGATAAGCTTCCCCGGCGGCGGACGCGAGGAGAGCGACCCCGACCTCCTCCATACCGCCCTGCGCGAGACCTCCGAGGAGGTAGGCGTGCGGCCGGAGGACGTGGAGCCGATAGGGCAGTTAGACGACATCGTGACGTTCGGGAGCAACTTCGTGGTGTCACCGTACGTCGGCGTCCTCTCCGGCTCTGCCCCGTACTCCTTCGAGCACGCCCGTCATGAGGTCGAGGAGGTCCTGGAGGTGCCCCTGGAGCACCTGCTGGACAGCGGCAATGTATTCCGTGAGGTGCGCCGCGCGGGCGAGCATGAAGTGGAGATGCAGTCGTACCGCTTCGGCGATCAGGTGATCTGGGGCGCCACCGCCCGCATCCTCAAGCAGTTGCTCGACCTTCTGGAGTGATCACGGGGTGCCGCCCTCTTCGGGTCGCCGGCGCAGCCGCTGGTAGGCCTCCCATATCTGCTGCTCCCACCCCAACTGGCCCGGCTCGTAGTACCGCCGTCCCCGCAGCCGCTTGGGCAGGTGCTCCTGCTCGACCTGATGCTCGGGGTAGCTGTGGGCGTACTTGTAGTCCTTCCCGTAGCCCATCTCCCGCATCAGCCCCGTCACGGCGTTGCGCAGGTGCAGCGGGACGGCGTCGTTGCGAGTCTGGCGGGCGTCGGCGAGGGCGCGGTGGTAGGCGGTGAGGGCGCTGTTGCTCTTGGGCGCCGTCGCCAGGTAGATCGCGCATTCCGCCATGGGGAGAAAGCCCTCCGGCATGCCGACGAAGTGCACCGCCTGCTGACAGGCCATCGCCACGACCAGCGCCTGAGGGTCGGCGAGGCCGACGTCCTCCGCCGCCAGGATGACCATGCGACGGACGACATACAGAGGGTCCTCGCCGGTGTCGATCATGCGGGCGAGCCAGTAGAGGGCGGCGTCGGGGTCGGAGCCGCGCAGCGACTTGATGAAGGCGGAGACGGTGTCGTAGTGGGCCTCGCCGGCCTTGTCGTAGAGGTAGGTGCGGTGCTGGAGCGCCTCCTCGATCAT
>DAOUEO010000116.1:0-3161 GCA_034430455.1 Dehalococcoidia bacterium
GGCATCTACGGGCCGGCCTTCGAGCTATGCGAGCACCGTCCCCGCGAGCCGGGCAGCGAGGAGTACTTGAATTCGGAGAAGTATGAGATCAAGCACTGGGAGATCGACCAGCCGGACAGCCTGAGGGGTTTCATCGCCCAGGTCAACCGCATCCGCCGAGAGAATCCTGCCCTCCAGAGCGACTGGAGTCTCCGCTTCCATCACACCGACAACGAGCAGCTTATCTGCTACAGTAAGCGGGGCGAGGACGGGGAGAACGTTATCCTGGTCGTGGTCAATCTGGATCGCGACTACCCCCAGTCCGGCTGGATCGATCTTGATCTGGAGGCGCTGGGGGTCGATTCCGGGCGGCCCTACGTGGTGCATGATCTGCTGACGGGCGCCCGCTACTCTTGGCAGGGGGCACGCAACTACGTGGAACTGAACTCGCAAGCGCTGCCGGCACATATCCTCCGGGTCGAGCGAGACGCCACTGGCCGCAGGTCATCGAGGGCTCGCGGCAAGGAATGAGGTGGTTCAGGGATGCCGCGAATACGCAGAGACTACGGCCTGGAGGACGACCCCCTCTGGTATAAGGACGCCATCATCTATGAGCTCCACGTGCGCGCCTTCCACGACGGCGACGGCGATGGTGTCGGCGATTTCCAGGGCCTGCTGGAGAAGCTGGACTACCTTCAGGATCTAGGCGTGACCGCGATCTGGCTCCTGCCCTTCTATCCCTCTCCCCTCAAGGACGACGGATACGACATCTCGGACTACAGCGGCGTACACCCCAACTACGGGACGCCGCGCGACGTGGAGCTCTTCGTGCAAGAGGCGCACCAACGGGGCATCCGTGTGATCACGGAGCTCGTCCTCAACCACACCTCCGACCAGCACCCCTGGTTCCAGCGGGCGCGGCGGGCGGCGCCGGGGAGCCGCTGGCGCGACTTCTACGTCTGGAGCGACACAGCCGAGCGGTACAGCGACGCCCGCATCATCTTCAAGGACTTCGAATCCTCCAACTGGGCCTGGGACCCGGTCGCCAAGGCCTACTACTGGCACCGCTTCTACACCTACCAGCCCGACCTCAACTACGACAACCCCGGCGTGCGACGGGCGATCCTCCAGACGATCGACTTCTGGCTGAGACTGGGCGTGGACGGCCTCCGCCTGGACGCCGTGCCCTATCTCCACGAAGAGGAGAATACGAGCTGCGAGAACCTGCCGGAGACGCACGCCTTCCTGAAGGAGTTGCGACGCCATGTCGACGAGCAGTTCCCCAACCGCATGCTCCTGGCGGAGGCGAACCAGTGGCCGGAGGACGCCATCGCCTACTTCGGCCAGGGCGAAGAGTGCCACATGGCCTTCCACTTCCCCCTCATGCCCCGCCTGTTCATGGCGATCCACATGGAGGACCGCTTCCCCATCGTGGAGATCATGCAGCAGACGCCGCCTATCCCAGAGAGCTGCCAGTGGGCGCTCTTCCTCCGCAACCACGACGAGCTGACCCTGGAGATGGTGACCGACGAGGACCGCGACTACATGTACCGGGTGTACGCGCAGGACCCGCAGGCACGCATTAACCTGGGCATCCGCCGCCGCCTGGCCCCCCTGCTGGGCAACCACCGCCGGCGCATCGAGCTGATGAACGGCCTGCTCTTCTCCCTGCCGGGGACACCCGTCATTTACTATGGAGACGAGATCGGCATGGGGGATAACGTCTACCAGGGCGACCGCAACGGCGTCCGCACCCCCATGCAGTGGAGCGCCGACCGCAACGCCGGCTTCTCCCGCGCCAACCCTCAGCAGCTCTACCTGCCGGTCATCATCGACCCTGAGTACCACCACGAGACGGTCAACGTGGAAGCCCAGCAGAATAACCCCCACTCCCTCCTCTGGTGGATGAAGCGCCTCATTGCCTTGAGAAAGCGCTACAAGGCCTTCGGCCAGGGAACGCTTGAGTTCCTCAATCCGGAGAATCGCAGGGTGCTCGCCTTCCTGCGCCGCTACGAGGAGGAGTGCGTGTTGGTGGTGGCCAACCTCTCCCGCTTCGTTCAGGGAGTGGAGCTGGACCTCTCCGAGCTGAAGGGCCTGACGCCGGTGGAGATGTTCGGCCGAACGGAGTTGCCCCCCATCAGCGAGACGCCCTATTTCCTGACCCTCGGCCCTCACTCGTTCTACTGGTTCGCCCTGGAGGCGAAGGGCGCTGAGATGCCGGTCGCCGCGACCGAGCGGCAGCTGCCAGCGGTCTCGGTGGCGGGGGATTGGGAGGGGGTCTTCAGGGGCAGGGCGAAGGCGGCGCTGGAGGCTCTTCTCCCTGACTATCTGAATACCTGCCGCTGGTTCGGCGGCAAGGCGCGGCGCATCCAGTCGGTCAAGCTCCTCGATCACATCCCCGTCGGCCGGAGCCGCAAGGCGGCGAGCGCACATGTCACGCTGGTCAGGGTGGATTACGTTCAAGGTGAGCCGGAGACCTATGTCCTGCCGCTGGCCTCTGCCGACGCCGAGCAGGCCGACCAGGTGCTGACCGACAAGCGTCAGGCCGCTATCGCCCGCCTCGATATCCGCGGCAAGGGCGACGGCTCGGTGCTGTACGACGCCCTCTACGAGAAGGAGTTCCGCGAGATGATCCTGAACTCCATCGGACGGCGACGGGACTTCAAGGGAGAGGCCGGCAAGCTCCTGGCCTGGCCGACGGGGACCTTCCGGAGGCTGCGCGCCCCGAGAGACCTCCCGCTGGACTCGTCGATCCTCAGGGCCGAGCAGAGCAACACCTCGGTGGTCTACGACGACCGGTTCATACTCAAGCTCTTCCGGCGGCCGGGGACGACGGTCAACCCCGACCTGGAGATCGGACGCTTCCTTACGGAGAGGCGGGCCTTCCCCCATGTCCCACCGGTGGCCGGCGCCATCGAGTACCGCCGCGGACGTGCCCAGCCCATGACGGTGGGCATCCTCCACGGCTTCGTTGCCAACGAGGGCAACGCCTGGGAGTATACCCTCGACAATTTCGGTCGCTACTTCGAGCGGGCGGCGGCACGACAGGCCGCGCCGGAGGAGGAGATCCTGCCTGAGAAGCCGCTGCTGACGCTGGTGGAGGAGGATATCCCTCCGCTTGCGGCGGAACTGATCGGCCCCTATCTGGAGTCGGTCAAGCTCCTGGGACAGCGGACCGCAGA
>DAOUEO010000117.1:0-2953 GCA_034430455.1 Dehalococcoidia bacterium
GACGTACAGCTCCGTCTCGAGCCCATAGCGCGCCAGCAGCTCGCCCAGCGTGTCCACGATGTAGGAGGGGCCCGGCCGCTCCATCTCGATGGCGGAGGCCTCAAAGCGCGGCTCACCCGCGACGGCGAGGCGGGTCATCGCCAGCCGGTCCTCGGCGGGGCTCATCTCCCGGCCTTCCTTGCGCCAGGGCTCGCCGGACGGTATGAACAGCACCCTGTCCAGCGAGAGATGGCTGAGCGCCGCCTCACCCAGCGTCAGGTGCCCCACGTGCGGGGGATCGAAGGTGCCGCCGAGGACTCCCAGCTTCATCCTTGCCACGCCATCTTCGTGCCAGCGACCAGGAGGCGGTCGCCGGGGTGGGCGCCCGCCCTCCGCAGCGCCGCGGCTACCCCCAGGCGAGCGAGCCGCCGCTGTATCTCTGCCCGCGCCTCATCCGTCTCCACGCCCAGTCTCTCCACCAGCGCCTCTATCCGAGGGCCCTCTACCTTGTAGACCCCGTCCCCCTTGGTGATGACGAAGCGGGGCCCGCGCGCCGGCGGTCGCAGGACGGGCGGCGGGGAAGCCGACTCTACTACCTTCGCTCTCTCCTCCGCCAGGACGGCCAGCACCCGGTCCAGCAGCGTCTTTACCCCTCTCCGCGTGACAGCCGAGATGAAGAGTGGCTCCTGTCCCAGGGCCCGCAGCGCCACGGCCAGCGACTCCTTCCGCTCCCGCACCTCCGTCAGGTCGATCTTGTTGACCACGAGCACCTGCCGTTTCGCCGCCAGCTCTGCACTGTAGGCTGCCATCTCCTCATTCACCGTGTTGACGTCATCCTCTGGATGAGGGCGGCTGCCGTCGACCAGGTGGATCGCCACCCGTGTCCGCTCGATGTGGCGCAGGAAGTCGAGGCCGAGACCGGAGCCGCTACGCGCTCCCTCTATCAGTCCCGGGATGTCGGCGAGGACCACTGGCTCGTACCCAATCTCCACTACACCCAGCATCGGCTCCAACGTGGTGAACGGATAGTCAGCCACCTTCGGCCGGGCCGCCGACACCGCCCGCAGCAGCGTCGACTTGCCAGCGTTGGGCAGGCCGATAATGCCCACGTCGGAGATAAGCTTGAGATCGAGGACCAGTTCCGACTCCTCTCCCTTCTCACCCTTCTCAGCGATGCGCGGCGCTTGGTTCACTGAGGTAGCGAAGCGCGCGTTCCCCCGACCACCCCTCCCACCCTTCGCCACAAGCAGCCTCTGCCCTACCTCTGTCAGATCGCCCACCGCTTCCAGTGGCCCATCACCCAGCGCCTGTCTAACCACTGTCCCCGGCGGCACCGCGATGAGCAGATCGGCACCGTTGCGGCCGTGCTTATTGGAGCCCTGGCCGTAGCCACCCCTCTCCGCGCGGTGGCTTCTCTTTCTGTGCAGGTCAGCGAGCGTACGCAGCTTTTCATCCACGACCAGCCAAACGCTGCCCCCATTCCCGCCGTCACCCCCATCAGGGCCACCCTTGGGGACATACTTCTCCCGGCGAAAGCTCACACAGCCGTTCCCGCCTTCGCCAGCCCGTACCCGTATCTTGACCCTATCGATCATCGCTTTCCCCCGCACCGCATTATAACCTTCCCCACAGTACTAGCTAGCGTGACCCACGCGCTCTTGCTCCGCTCAATGGATTGAGAAACTCGCTGCCCTGATTCCTGGAGGTGAAGAGCTATGAGTATTAGTAGCAGGACAGCGAAAAGTGTGAGAACAGGGAGTTTAGAAGCTGAGGCTGGTTAGGTGGTGGGGAGAGGCTGACGAGTGATGGACGGTAGAGTGTTGTGGAGAATAGACAATGAACGGCTGTCGACGTAAGACAGGTAGGACAGCCGGCTACAGGAGGTTGAGTTATCCACGGGGGAAGGCGCTAGTGTTGAGAGGCGGGAGTCAAACGGCGGGGGGCGAAGAGAACAGACGACGAATAGCTATGATGTCGAGTTCAGTCTGGGGGAGGACGGCGGCCTCGCGCTCAACCTTGCGGTAGGCGTAGAGGACGGTCGAGTGATCGCGGTTGCCGAGGATACGGCCGATCTGGGTGAGCGGCTGATAGCTATCGTGGCGGAGGAGATACATGGCGACGTGGCGGGCGGTGGCGACGCGCTTGGAGCGGGTCTTGCTGTGGAGGGCCTGGCGGGAGACATCGAAGTGGGAGCAGACGGCGTCGATGATGGTGTCAGGAGCGGGAACCGGGCGCTGGCGGGGGCGATCGGTTCCCTGGTGGAGGGCGTCTTTGGCTAAGGAAGCGGTGGCAGGCTGCTGGGTAAGACGGGCATAGGCAAGGACACGGTTGAGGGCACCCTCAAGCTCGCGGATGTTGGCGTGGGGGCGGCGGGCAAGGACTTCAAGGGCAGCGGGGTCAATATCGGCGTGAAGGTTTGTGGCCTTCGCCGTGAGGATCGCCAGCCGTGCTTTGAGCGGGGGAGGCGTGAGGTCGGCTGTGAGGCCCCAGTGGAGGCGGGATCGCAGCCGGCTAGAGAAGTGGGAGAGCGCCTGCGGCGGCTGATCGCTGCTGAGGACGAGCTGGTTGCCGACGCTGTGGAGGTCGTTGAAAGTGTGGAAGAACTCCTCCTGGGTCTGCTCTTTCCCTGCCAGGAACTGGATGTCGTCCAGCAAGAAGGCGTCAGGGCTCCGGTACTTCGCTCGGAACTCGTCCATGCGCCGCTGGCGGGCGGCCTGGACGAACTCGGTGGTGAACTGCTCGGCGGTGCTGTAGAGGACGCGCAGGCCGGCGGCGACGAACTCATGGCCGATGGCGTGCATGAGGTGGGTCTTCCCCAGGCCGCTCTCGCCGAAGAGAAAGAGGGGGTTGTGAGTCGAGGCGCCGCTGCTCCTGGAGACAGCGAGGGCGGCGGCGTGGGCGAGGCGGTTGCAGTCAGCCACAGTGAACGTGGCAAAGGTGAGGAGGGAGTTGAGCCGCGCCTTGGGGAGAGGGG
>DAOUEO010000118.1:0-12328 GCA_034430455.1 Dehalococcoidia bacterium
TCGGCGGAGATCGCCGGATTGCGCATCATGTACTTGTTCAGAAGGGGCCCCGTCACCTCGTTGTAGAAGTCCCCTTCCGGAGGCAGGGTGGCGATCAGCCCACCACCGACGTCGGCCAGTGTCTCGTGCTCATGGTAGATGTTGACGCCGGCGTGGCGCCGCCCGACGTTACAGTAGATGACGTCGGGGACGTAGGTGCCCGACGGCGCCCGCGTGCCCATCACGCTCCCGGCGACGCCCGCGGCATAGACCAGCTCGGCGACGGAGATGAGCTCGGCGAGCTTATGCCTCACGTGCTGCGCGTTGGGGACGCCGTTGTACTCAGCCGCCAGCGCCGTCGCTCCCATGATGATGTCGGAGACGGCGGGCTTGCAGCCGGTGTAGCTGTGGCGGTGGTAGAGCGCGAAGAGCAGGGCAAGCTGGCCGCCGAACTCGCGCTCGCCGCAGAGGAAGACCCTCTCCCAGGGAACGAAGACGTCGTCGAAGATGGTAAGCGACTCCACGTCGCCGAAGGTAGCGCCCGGCGCCTCCAGCCGCTTACGCGGGCGGTGAGCGACGGGCCGGCAGACGAGGTGAACGCCCTCCCAGTCGCTGGGCACGGCGAAGGCCACCGCCCAATCGCCCTCCTCCTCCGTGAGGAAGCGCGTGGGGATAGCGATGATCTCGTCGGCGTAGGGGGCTATGGTGTTGTGGGCCTTGGCGCCCCTCACCACTATGCCGTCCGACTTCCTCTCCACGACGCGGAGGTAGAGGTCGGGGTCCACCTGCTGGTGGGGACGCTTGCTCCTGTCGCCCTTGACGTCGGTCTGGGCGCAGTTGGCGCAGAGGTCGTTCTTCTGGAAGTTCTCGAGGTACTTGAGGAAGCGCTTGTTGTATTCGGTGCCGTACTTCTGATCCGTGTCATAGGTGACGACCGAGAGCGCATTCATAGCGTCGGTGCCCATGCAGCGCTGGATGCAGCCGCCGGTCTTCTGGCAGTAGAGGCGGGTCATCTTCTGCTTGTTCAGCAGGTCATCGACGCTCTGGTGGATATTGGTGAAACGGTTGATCTTCTCGCCGGTCAGGTGGGAGGTAGCGGTCATCACGCCTTCGTACTCAGGTTCATGGGCGACGTCGAAGGTGACGCATGCCACGTTGATGCCGCCGGCCAGGCGGGGGTCGTCCCTGCCCACCAGATCCCCGTCGATATAGACATTAGGCCGCATGCGCAGCAGACGCTCACGGTATTCTGCGGAACCGATCATCTTCTTTTCCTCCTCGATAAGTGTTAGGGTGGCTTTGACAGTCGCTATTCCCAAACACAGGGCCTATCTCCCACTTTAAGCCCTCCCGCCGTTGGGGATCAACACGGCGGCCGCCGGGTGTCCTCATGGCGGTCAGTGGGGGGCGGCGAGGCCTTCTACTCGCGCTCGCAAGACGGGGCCAGCCGGGCCGGTGCCGGTGCGGGGGCCTGTGCGCGTGGGTGGCGTCGGCGTTGTCGCCGTAACATGAGCGTCTTCTTCCCACCCGCCCGCCCTAGGAAGGTCTATACGATTCAGGGGGACACCCCCTGAAACCCCCGTCAGAGGGGGCAGGCCCCTTCTGAACTCCCCCAGGGCTGTACTGCAGAGGATCAGGCCAGGTCGTCGATGAGCTCCAAGAGAGCCAGCGGCGCCTTCTTCGCCTCAGGCTCCAGCTCGGCGAAGGGCGTGGCGACGATCTCCCTTCCCCGCTGCCCCACCAGGCAGTTGCCCCTGCCCTCGACCAGCGCCTCGACGGCGGCGACGCCCAGCCTCGTCGCCAGCACGCGGTCGGCGCCCGTCGGCGAACCGCCGCGCTGAATGTGACCCAGCACCGTGACCCGGCACTCCCGTTGCAGGGCAGGCCGCACCTGTTCGGCTACAGTGAAGGCGCCACCCGGCACTTCGCCCTCCGCCACTATCACTATCAGGCTGCGGGAGTGGCGGGCGATGGACCGATTCAGGTGGCCGAGCATGTCCTGCCGGTCGAAATCCACCTCCGGCACCAGGATAGCGTCGGCGCCGGCGGCGATGCCGACCTCCAGGGCGAGGGCGCCGCAGTCGCGGCCCATCACTTCGACGAAGAAGACCCGCTCCGTCGCCTCCGCCGTGTCCCTGATCCGGTCGACCGCCTCCAGGGCGGTGTTGACGGCGGTGTCGAATCCGACCGCCAAGTCGGTGCCCGGGACATCGTTGTCGATGGTGCAGGGGACGAGGACGACGGGCGTCCCCCATTCGCTGCTCAGGGCCATGGCGCCCCTGAGGGTGCCGTCGCCGCCGAGGGCCAGCAGGCCGTCGACCCCGTTCTCGCGCAGCGCCGCCGCCGCCTTTGCCCGCCCCTCCGGGGTCATGAACTCCTGGGAGCGTCCCGTCCCCAGGAAGACGCCCCCCCGCTGTATGGTATTGCTGACGTCGTGCCGGCCCAGGGGGTGCATCTCGCCGGCGATGAGGCCACTGTACCCGTCCCGCACGCCCATGACCTCGAGGTCACGGTGCACGGCGCTGCGGACCACCGCCCTCACGCAGGCATTCATCCCCGGGGCGTCTCCCCCGCTCCCCAAGACGGCGATCCGTTTCATGATAACCCCCCTCAGCCTTGACATGCTGTGCAGCGTGTGCGCCCTGCCGGGCTACAAGATAACGAGGAAAACGAGAACGCGACCCGCTCAGAGGCCGGCCAGCAGACGAAGCTCATCGGCGAGCAGGCGGGGCATCAGGAAGCGCTCCCTTACCCTCTCCCGGCCGGCGCGCCCCATCGCCTTCGCCTCCTTGGGGTGGCGGAGGAGATGGAGGATGCGCTCTTCCGCCTGCTCCGTATTCTCCACCAGGAACCCGCCCACGCCGTCCTCCATTTGGAGGGGGATCCCCCCGGCGCGGTTGGCCACGACGGGCGTCCCCTTCCACAGGCTCTCGGAGATGACGAGGCCGAACCCCTCGCGGATCGATTTCTGGAGGATAACGTCCGACAGCCGCTGGAAGGCGTTCACCTCGACGTTGCTCACCCCGACAAGGTTGGTGCGGACATGGATGTCGTCGTCCCCCTTCGTCTCCTCCACTACCTGCTTGTGGATCTCCCAGCCCTCGGGGTCGTCCATTGCCATTGAGCCGATCAAGCCCAACTGCAGCCCCGGCACCTTCTCGCGCACGCGGCGGTAGACCTCGATCACCCCCAGGGGGTCCTTCCAGGGGTCGAAGCGGGAGACCTGGGTGAGCAGCGGCTGCCGCGGGTTCACGCCCAGCCAGATGAGGATCTGGCGGCAAATCTCCTCCGGCAGGTCCATATTCTTAGGGCTGATGGGGTCGATGGCCGGGGGGATGATCGCCAGCTTGTGGTGCTCCAGCGACGGCGGCACGAACTGCTCCATCGTGAAGACGATGGCATCGTACTCGGCGAAGTAAGGGGTGAGGAACGTGAGCACATCCCTATTGGGGTTCGACGTATCGATATGGCAGCGCCACACCCACTTGGCGTTGCCGTCGCCCTTGAAGTGACGGATGGCGAGCGGCTGCGGGTCATGGATGATAAAGAAGTCGTACTCCTCATCCAGGAGGTCGGCGTTCATCTTGTTGTACATCAGATAGGTCTCGCCGGCCAGGCTGGTGATCTCCTCGGGCGAGCCCTGCAGGGCGTTGTGAAACGACTTCGTGACGCCGAAGAACTGGGGATCGCCTGTGATGACCTTCCAGTCGGCGTGGATGCCCAGGCCCTTGTAGATCGGGACGAGCGAGCGCAGCAGCTCCGACACACCGCCGCCGTAGGGGGTGGCGTTGATCTGAGCGACCCGCGCCCCCTTCAGATGGCGGGCCAGGGAGCGTATCTCCCGCGCCAGCTCGCTGGTGACAAACGGCTCATAGGCCCGGAAGCCAACGACACCGACATCCACGTGGTCAAGCATCCCCCAGTCCTTTCCGGCCAGCCCACTCAGAAAAAGAGAGCCCGTCAGACGCGCCACCGGCCAGGGCACCCCTCCCCTTATATTCGGACGCGCTCACACAGTCAAGCCGAGCGCCAGCACCTATCCGCTCGCTTTCAAACGCAGGTATAATAGTGGGTGATCCGTGCGGAGTGGAAGGGAGTGCCCACCCCCAGAGGAGCAGGGCATGGAAGAGTTGCCGCGCCCCCACATCCCCGAGGAGTACGAGGTCGATCTGCCGCTGCGGGACGGCTCCACCGTCCGCCTGCGCCCCATTCGCCCCGATGACGACGACATGATGATCGCGCTCTTCAACCGCTTCAGCCCGCGGACGATCTACCTGCGCTTTCACCACGCCGTCGTCGAGATGACCAGGGAGGAGGTGCAGAGGTACACGCACATCGACTACCAGGACACCTTTGCCCTCATCGCGACGGTGGGGGAGCCGCCCGATGAGCGGATCATCGCCGTGGGGCGCTACGCCCGCCTGGGCGACTCCGATCGGGCGGAGGTGGCCTTCGTGGTGGAGGACGGCCATCAGGGGCAAGGAATATCCACTCACTTCCTGAAGCGACTGGCGGCGGCGGCGCGAGGCAAGGGAATCCGCGTCTTCGAGGCGGAGGTGCTGCGCGAGAACAACGAGATGATGGCGGTGTTCAGGGAGAGCGGTTTCCCCATCGAGAGCAAGCTCGCGGACGACGCCTTCCACGTCGTGCTTGCCATCGAGCCAACGCGGCGTCCGGTCGCGGGAGAGCCAGACGCTTGACGTGAGGTCGATTGACGCCTACAATCCCTCATAGTCCGACCGCCGCGATGACGGCGTCGTGGCTGTGCGTCCAATGATGGACGCCCCGAAGGAATCATGGAATCGGGAAAGGAGGTCCAGGCAACTCATGCGTCACATTCCAAAGGGGAGCGGCAGACTGGCCCGCTTATGGCTTGTCCTGCTGACTCTAATCGCAGCGATGGCCCTGGTGGCAGTAGCATGCGGTGACGACGACGAGGAGGAGGGGAAGGAGACACCGGCAGCCACAGCCGAGAAGACCGCGGCCGCCGAAACGCCGGTAGCCGGAGGGACTCTGAAGATCGGCGTCCTCTTCGACTTCACGGGCGACCTCTCGGAGTTCGGGCCCAACATGGAGAACGGCGCCAAGCTGGCGGAAATGCACATCAACGACGCCGGCGGCGTCAACGGCCAGGACATCCAACTGAAGCGCGCCGACTCGCAGACGAACCCCACGGCCGGTGTCTCGGGGGCGCGGCAACTGGTTGACGTCGAGGGGGTGTCGGCGATCGTCGGCTCTCTCTCCAGCGGCGTCACACTGGCGGTGGCCGAGGCGGTAACCGTACCGGACAAGATCATCCAGATCTCCCCCGCCTCGACGTCGCCGGCCCTGACCGCGGTGGAGGACGACGACTTCCTGTTCCGCACAACCCTGTCCGACGCGGCCCAGGGCCTCATCCTGGCGAAGCTGGCCGACGAGCTCGGCTACACGAAGGTCTCCACCATCTACGTCAACAACGCCTATGGTGAGGGGCTTTCCGAGAACTTCACCGCGGCATTCGAGGAACTCGGCGGCGAGGTGCCGGCTCAGGTTCCCCACGAGCAGGAGCAGCCCTCCTACCTGGCCGAGGTGAGGAAGGCAACCGAGGGCAGCCCCGACGCCCTGGCTGCGCTCAGCTACCCTCAGAGCGCCACCGTCTACCTCAAGGAGGCGATCGAGAACAACCTCATCAATACGTTCCTCTTCTGTGACGGCACGAAGTCGGAAGACATAGCCAAGGCCGTAGGAGCGGAGAACGTCGAGGGAATGTACGGGACGGTAGCGGCGGCGGCGGAGACCCCCGCCGACTGGATATCCGAGTTCGAGGATGAGTTCGGCGAACTGCCGCCTCTGCCCTACATCGCCGAGTCCTACGACGCCGTGATCATGATCGCCCTCGGCGCCGCCAAGGCCGGCTCTACCGACCCGGCCGAGATCCGCGACGCCATGCGCACCCTCAACGACCCCGACGGCGAGAAGGTCACCTCCGGCGCCGCCGGCATCGCGAGGGCCCTTGAGCTCATCGCGGATGGCGAGGCGATCAACTACCAGGGCGCCTCCGGCTTCTCCGGCTGGGACGACAACGGAGACCTGCCGTCCGGCTTCATCGAGATCTGGAAGTACGAGGGCGGCGAGATTGTAACCGTGAGGACGGAACCGGTAACAGTAGAGTAGCCACATCGCTGCGGACTGAAATACGGCCCGGGCTTATCACCCGGGCCGTATCTTTTCCCACAACAGGCGCGCGGCGTCGGCGATCATCAGGTGGGGGCCGCAGGCTCTTTCTCCAGCTCCTCCTTGGGAGGCTCCCTGCCGAAGAAGCGCGACACCCGTTTCTCCTCTCCCAGTATCCCCTTGGGACGGATGAGGAGAACAGCAACGATGAGCAGCCCGATGAGGAGGTTGCGGAGGTAGAAGATCTGCGTCCCCAAGGCCCCCGGCGAGTTGTTGATGATCCAGTCGGTGCCCGTCCAGATGCCCCAGACGATGAACGCGCCCAGCACCGCCCCCTTGTTGTTGCCGCTGCCGCCGACGATCAGCATCACCCAGATCAGGAAGGTGCCGAAGAAGGGGGTGAAGGAGTCCGGCGTTATCGCCCTCACGTAGTGGGCGTACATGGCGCCGCCGATCCCCATGATCACCGCCCCCAGCACGAACGCCTGCATCTTGAAGGCGAAGACGCTCTTGCCGCTGGCCGCCGCCGTCATCTCGTCCTCGCGGATCGCCCGCAACACCCGACCCCAGGGAGAGCGGATACCACGCTCGATAGCGACGTAGATGATGAGGAGGATCACCGCGACTATGGCCAGGTAGACGTACTTGTAGTCGGCGGGGTCGACGATGCCGTGCAGCGGCTGGGGAATGCCGATCATGCCCCGCGTGCCGTTGCCCAGCCAGCGCTCGTTTATGAGCACGCGGCGAAGCGATTCGGCGACGCCGATGGTGGCGATAGCCAGATAGTCCTCGCGCAGGCTCAACGTCGGTATGCCGATGATGAACGCCAGGATGCCGCAGGCGAGGCCCGCCCCCAGGATGCCGACCACGAAGGGGAGACCATAGCCGCCGATGTACTCGACGTACTGCCCCGTCGACGCCTCCTTCGTCAGGATAGCCGTGGTGTAGGCGCCCACGGCGAAGAAGCCGGCGACGCCGAAGTTGAAGATGCCGGTGTACCCCCAGTGGACGTTGAGCCCCAACGCGAACACGCCATAGATGCCCACGAGAATAAGAAAAGAGGCGATATAGGACGGATTGAGCAGGCCCTCCATCAGCTCTTCACCCCAAACAGGCCCCGCGGCCGCACAAGCAGGATCGCGAAGAGGAGGATGAACGCCACCGCCGACTTGTAGCCCGGCGAGATCCACTCCGTCGAGACCTCCTGCGAGACGCCCACGATTATCGCCCCCAGCAGCGCCCCCTGGGGACTGCCGACCCCTCCCAGTATCGCCGCCGCGAACAGGGGCAGGAGGAGGAGGAACCCCATCTCCGGCATCAGGTGCGACTGCAGAGCCAGCAGCACCCCCGCCAGCCCGGCCAGGCCGCCGCCGATCGCCCACGTCCAGGAGACGATGCGCTCCGTGTCGATCCCGGAGACGCGCGCCAGCTCCATGTTGTCGGAGGTGGCGCGCATCGCCTTCCCCAGCTTCGTGCGGTAGAGCAGGAGATAGACGAGCGCCATCACCACCACCGCCGTGCCGCCGATGAACATCTGGTCGGGCTTGAGCATGATGCCGAAGGGCAACTCCTTCGCCCTTTGAATGCCGAGGACGTAGAATCTCTGGTCGGGCCCCCAGATTATGTAAACGAGGCTGCGCACGATCATCGCCATCCCCAGGGAGGTCATCGCCAGGATGACCAGGCCCGCCTTCCGCCGGCGCAGCGGCCGGTAGACCAGCCAGTCGATCGCCACCGCCAGGGCCGCAATGACGACCACCGCCGCCAGGATCGCCGGTATCATCCCCAGCCCAAAGGAGAGGGGGCCGATGTGTCCGCCGCCGGAGAACGTCAGGAAGGCGACGTAGGCGCCGGCGGTCATCATGTCGCCGTGCGCGAAGTGGGCGAACTTGAGGACGCCGTAGATCAAGGTAAGGCCGATCGCCCCCAAGGCGATGACGCTGCTGACGATGAGCCCTATGACTACGAGTTGAACCACTGCCGGAGTCCGTTACCCTCCTAGATAGAGTCTCCCCACGTCCTCGCTCTCAAGCAGGCTCTCGCCCGTCCCCTCCAGGGCGTTCCTGCCCATCACGAGGACGTACCCGCGGTGACACAAGTTCAGCGCCTCCCGCGCGTTCTGCTCGACGATGAGTATGGCCACCCCCGTGTGATTGATGTCGCGGATCTTCGCCAGTATGTCGGTCACCATCAGCGGCGACAGGCTGGCCGTGGGCTCGTCGAGAAGGAGGAGATGGGGATCGAGCATGAGGGCGCGCGCCAGGGCCAGCATCTGGCGCTGACCGCCGGAGAGCTTTCCCGCCCTCAGACGCGGTCTCTCCGCCAGGGCGGGGAACAGCCCGTAGACCTCGTCCAGCCTCCTCTTGTGGCCGTCCTTGCGGATGAAGGCGCCCATCTCCAGGTTCTCCTGTATGGTAAGGGAGGGGAAGACGTTCTCGCTCTGGGGCACATAGCAGACACCCCGCCGCGCCATGTGCTGGGGGGCCAGGTTGGTTACGTCCGTCCCGTCCAGGAGGAGCTTGCCCTTCTTGACCTTGAGCAGCCCAAAGATGGCCTTCATGAGGGTGGACTTGCCGGCGCCGTTGGGGCCGATTACGGCGACGATCTCCCCCTTGTCAACCATGATGGAGACACCGTGGAGGATGTCGACCTCACTGTATCCGGTCACTACGCCGTCGGCCTCGAGCACTGTCACCGGTACTGTCCTCCCAGATAGGCTTCCAGGACGCGCTCGTCCCGCACCACCTCGTCCGGCGGGCCCTCGGCGATCTTCTCGCCGCTGCTCATGACGATGACGGGGTTGCACAGCCTGGCCACGAGGTCCATGTCGTGTTCGATCAGGAAGAAGGTTATACCCGACTCGTCCCGCAGCCGCTCGATCAGTGTCACCAGGCCCTTCATCAGGGTGGGGTTGACGCCCGCCCCCGGCTCATCGAGCAGGATCAGCCGCGGCTCCCCCATCAGCGTGCGGGCGAGCTCCAGCAGCTTCTTCTGGCCGGAGGAGAGGTTGGAGGCGTACTCATGGCGGAGGTGCCAGAGATTGACGAACTCCAGCACCTCCAGCGCCTTGTCGCGGATCTCCCGCTCCTGCCGCCCTACCCGAAACGGCAAAAGCCAGGCGTTCCAGAGCCGCTCCCCGGACTGCCCCGCCGGCACGAGCATGAGGTTCTCGAGGACGGTCATCAGCTTGAGCTCTCGCGGTATCTGGAAGGTCCTGACGATCCCCTTGCCGAAGACCCTGTGGGGAGGCAAGCCGTCGATGCGGTCACCGGCGAAGGCGATCTCGCCCGCGGTCGGCTTGAGGAACCCGGTGACCAGGTTGAAGAGCGTGGTCTTCCCAGCCCCGTTGGGCCCGATGAGGCCGGTGATGGTGCCTCGCCCCACCTGGAGCGAGCACTCGTTCACCGCCCGCAGCCCCTCAAAGGACTTGGTGACCGCGCGGACATCGAGCAAAACGCCGTTCATCTGTGACACAGAAGCCTGCCCTTCGAAGCGCGAAAGCCCGGAATGGCACACCTAATATACTAGAATCGCGAATAGGCTGCCACACCACCTCGCTGAGTCCGCGCAACGGCATCGCCGCCAGCGGTGGTCATTGTATTATGTCGACTCTATCAGCCCCGAAGCCTCCTGCCGAGTATCCACCCTAAGGCGGATAGCCGGTATCCCGTTTTCTCCGACCATACTATTGAGAAAGGTATCTGCCGATTGGCCGGAAGATGTCCGAGTATCTGTAATAGGGAGATGCTCCGTAGGCACTCCCCAACCTCGTACGTCTTCGGCAAGCCGCGGTTGCCGCGGCCGGAGGAAAAGTGTCCAAGCTGAGATCGTTCCGCGGGCAAGCCGTACTGGCCAGCCTGCTGTTGCTGGTGATCCTGGGCGGATTGGCGGCGGTGGCTGTCTGGCGTGTCCAGAGCGACAGGGACGTGCGCGGGACACTCGAAAGCAGGGCCACCGCGGTTGCCGCTTTGAGCGATGCCCGCGCTGAGTTCTTCCTCGACATCAACCTGCTCATAGCGGGGGCGCTGGGGGGAGACCCGGTCCCGTTCGCCGAAGAGTACCGCCTGCGCCGCCCAATGGTGGCAGGCAGCATCGCCGCAGCCCAGACTGAGCTGGCAGCCCTGAATGAGCCTGAGCAGGCCACCGCGCTCAGCACGATCGGCGACGAGATAGAGGCAATGCAGCAAGAGATGGACGCCGGCATCAGCATTGCGCTCAACTATGACCAAGAAACCATACTCCGGATGGCAACAGATTACACGAAGGCTCTCTGGCCAAGGTACGAGTCCATAACGGAAGGCCTCGAGCGACTTGCCGCCGAGCAACAGGGCAAGCTGGCAACCGACCGTGCGGCGGCAGACGAGGCCTCGGACACCTCCCTCAGGCTGCTGGTCGGGCTCGGCGCGCTGGCCTTCCTGGTGGCGTCTGCGATACTCACCGCCTTCGTCCTGACGTTGCTGGGCTCCCTCGCTTCGCTTCGGCAGAGCGCAAGAGAGATCACATCGGGAAACTGGGAAGCGAGGGCAACAACGTCCGGCCCCGAAGAAACGGCTTCCCTGGCCCGCGACTTCAACGAGATGACGGAGACCCTGGTTGAGAGGTCGGCGCAGCTTCAGGATTCGGAAGGCCGCTTCCGCAACGTGCTGGAGGTCTCCCGCGACCTGATCTACAAGCTGAACCTGCAGACCAACACCTTCGACTACGTCAGCCCGTCCTCGCTCCGGCTGACCGGGTTTACCTTCGCAGAGCTTGCTGAGATGGGGCGTCATAGGACTGATTCGAGGGTCCACCCCGAGGACCGGAAGCGATACAAGGTGAGCCCAAACAAGCTGCCCAGTCCCACTTCTGACCACGGCACGGCTTCAATAATCGAGTACCGCTGGAAATGCAAGGACGGCGAATACCGCTGGTTCAGTGACAACCGCGCCTTGGTCCGGGACGAGCATGGCCAGCCGCTGGCCACAGTCGGCACCGTCCGTGACATCACCGAGCGGAAGCAGGCGGATGCGGCGCTGCGCGATAGCGAGGAGCGCTTCCGTTCGCTGAGCGCCTCCGCGCCCATCGGCATCTTTCTTACCGACGCGCAGGGCAAAACTGTATACGCCAACGAACACCTGCTGTCGCTCGGCGGCAGGAGTTTCGAAGAGGGGATGGGACACAACTGGACTCAGTTCATCCACCCCGAGGACCGGGACGCGATGTTCACTGAGATAGCCCGTGCGGCGGCCGAGAACCGCGAGTTCTCACAGGAGTATCGCCTTGTCACCAAGGCGGGAGAAGAGCTCTGGGTGCACGGCACGGCAACGACGATACGAACACCGGAAGGCATCATCACCGGCCACGTAGGCACGATTGAAGACATCACCGAGCGCAGGAAGGCGGACGCGGCGCTGCGCGACAGCGAGCAGAAGTTCCGCACCTTGAGCGCTTCAGCGCCCATCGGCATCTTCCAAACGGACATGGAGGGCAGGTTCACCTACGTCAACGAGCACTTGATCAACATCCATGGGCTGCGACTCGAAGAGTTGCTGGGGCAGGTCTGGACCAGGAGTATCCACCCGGATGACCGCCTAGCGACGGTCGAGGAGTCAGTCAAGGCAGCGAGGGAGAGGCGCACGTTCTCCCGGGAATACCGCATCTTGAGGCCACGGGGAGAAATACGCTGGATCCGCGCAGTGTCGAGTCCGGTGCTGTCCAGAGACGGTAGTCTCGTGAATTTCGTGGGTGCGACTGAAGACGTCACTGAGCGCAGGCAGGCGGAGGCGGCGCTGCGCGACAGCGAGGAGCGGTTCCGCTCCCTGAGCGCCGCCGCGCCCGTCGGCATCTTCCAAACGGACCGCCAGGGTAGGTTCACCTACGCCAACGAGCACTTGGCTGGCATCCATGGGGTGCGGCTCGAAGAACTGCTGGGGGACGTCTGGACCAGGGCCATCCACCCGGATGACCGCCAAGCTACAGTCGAGGAGTCAATCAAGACACGGAATGAGATCCGTAAGTTCTCTTGGGAATACCGCATCTTGCAGCCACAGGGAGAAGTACGCTGGATTCGCGCAGTGTCGAGTCCCGTGCTGTCCAGAGACGGTAGTTTAGTGGGCTACGTGGGTGCCTCTGACGACATCACCGAGCAGAAGCAGGCAGCGGAGGCGCTGCGCGAGAGCGAGGCAAGGTTGAAGGAGGCGCAGGCATTGGGACGGAT
>DAOUEO010000119.1:0-15111 GCA_034430455.1 Dehalococcoidia bacterium
CCCTCCTTCGAGGTCAGGGGCGCGCAGGCGAGCTGCTTGTCCGGCAGGTCGATGTGGTACTTGCGGGCCGCCTTCTCCATCACGTCGAGGTAGTCCTGGCAGACCTGGTGCCCGAAGCCGCGCGACCCGCAGTGGAAGAGGACGAGCACCTGGCCGGGGCCCCCGTCCAGCCCGAAGGCGCGCGCCGCCTCCTCGTCGTACACCTCCTCGACCGCCTCGATCTCGAGGAAGTGGTTGCCCGCGCCCAGCGTGCCGAGCTGCTCGCGGCCCCGCTGCCTCGCCCGCTCGCTGACGGTGTCGGGGTCGGCGCCGGCGATGCAGCCCCGCGACTCCGTGGCGTCGAGGTCGGCGTCGCTGCCGTACCCGCGCTCGACCGCCCAGGCGGCGCCCTGCGTCATCACCTTGTCCAGCTCCGTGTGGCCGACGCGCAGAGGGCCGTGGGCGCCCAGCCCGGAGGGCACGTCGCGGAAGAGCTGGTCGACCAGCTGGCGCAGCACCGGCCGGACGTCGCCCTCCGTCAGGCCCGTGCGGATGAGACGGACGCCGCAGTTGATGTCGAAGCCGACGCCGCCGGGAGAGACGACGCCGTCGTCGAGGCGCATCGCCGCCACGCCGCCGATAGGGAAGCCGTAGCCCCAGTGGATGTCGGGCATCGCCAGCGAGTGGCCGATCACCCCCGGCAGAAAGGCGACGTTGGCCACCTGCTCGATCGCCTCGTCCTCCGCCATCGCCCGCAGCATGCGCTCGTCGGCGAAGATGAGGCCGGGGACGCGCATCCCGCTCTTATAGCTCAGCGGCAGCCGCCAGCGCTGCTTGTCGACCTTCTCCAGTACGTTGAGCCATCCCTTGCCCATCGCGATCACCCCCTAGATGTCGAAGATGACGCGGACGCGGCAGCCGGCGTCGTCGCGGGCCACCGCGAGCTGGTGGCGGGTGACGGCCTTGATCATGAGCTGCGGGTTGTGGCGCGCGAGGTCCAGCCGCTCGCCGAACGCCCGCGCCGCCAGCCGCGTCTCGCCCGCCTCCTCGATATCGAATCGCCGGAACACCAGCCCGTCCACCTCGCTGATGAACAGCAGCTCCGCCAGCCAGTTGACCAGCAGCCCTTCCGCGTCGTCCGCCGTCACCTCGACCCGCCGCTCCTCGCGCTCGGCCACGCGCTCGATGTCGACGATCAGCGCGAACATGCCCCGGGCGGCGTTGGCGAACGCCTCGCCGAGGGTGGCGCCGCGGGCGATGAGGCCGACGTCGGCGGTGTGGTCGAAGAACTCGAACGGCGGCTGCATCCGGCCATCTCCCTCAGGTCAAGTATGGCATCGTGTGATCAAGGGGGTCAATGAGTTCTGGAGGGGATCAGTGGCCTGTCTTGGCTTACGCCCCTCCCGGCGGAGTACAGAGGGGGCCTGCCCCCTCTGACGGGGGTCTGGGGGTGTCCCCCAGATTCTCCAAAACACCCCGAGGGAGGGTGGGTGGGACGAATAACGCCCATGTTCCGGCGACCACGCCGACGCCATTCCGCGCGCATGGGACGTCGCGTGGATACCCGATGGGCTACCGCCATCGTGGCGGCGGGAACGGAGCCCCGACCAGGATCATGCGTCAGGCCCCGTCGACTTCGTCTCCCGCCACAGCGACTCCATCTGGTCGATGCTGAGGTCGCTGAGCTTCAGGTCGCGCTCTTGGGTCAGCCCCTCCAGCGCCGTGAAGCGCTCGCGGAAGCGCCGCGCCGCCAGCCGCAGCGACTCCTCGGCGTCGAGGTCGAGCTTGCGCGCGAGGCCCACCAGCATCCATAGCACGTCGCCCAGCTCCTCGCGCTGCTCCTCGCGGCTCTTCGCCTGCGCCAGCTCTTCCACCTCCTCCGCCAGCTTCGCCAGCGCGTCCGCCACGCGCGGCCAGTCGAAGCCGGTCGCCGCGGCGCGCTCCTGCAACGACTGGCTGTAGGCGAGGGCGGGCATCGCCGCGGGCACGTCGGCGAGGAGGGAACGGCCCTCGCCGCGCTCCTTGTCCTTGATCTCCTCCCACTTGAGCACCACGTCCTCTGCCGTCTCTACCTTCGCGTCGCCGAAGACGTGGGGATGGCGGCGCAGCAGCTTGGCGGCGATCCCCTCGATCACGTCGTGGACGGTGAAGTCGCCTTCCTCGGCGGCGATCTGGGAGTGGAGCATGATCTGGAGGAGCACGTCGCCCAGTTCCTCGCGCAGCTTCGCCGGGCTCCCCTCGTCGAGGGCGGCCAGGGCCTCGTACGCCTCCTCGACGAGGAAGCGGCGCAGGCTGGCGTGGGTCTGCTCGCGGTCCCAGGGGCAGCCGTCGGGGGCGCGCAGGCGGGCGACGATCTCCTCGAGCGCGGCAAAGGAGCGGATGTCCAGGTCCGGCGGCAGCGGCGGCATGTTCGGCCTCCTTCAGGGCTCGCAGTGATTATAAAGTTGCGGCGGGGTGTTGACAAGGCTCAAGGGTATATCTACTATATCCATAAGGTCCGCGGCGTCGGCGGGCGATCAGGGCAAGGAGGTGCGGCTTGGGGGTTGTTCGTGGCCTGGCGATGGTCCTCTTCATAGTCGCCATCCCTCTCGCCCTCATGAGCACCAACGTGCGCTATCTGGCGAACGAGGGCCGGGTCTACACGTACGCCTTCGATGAGTACGACGCCTCCGCCAAGACCCGCATCGCCCGCGGTGAGCTCGTGCGGGCAGGCGCGGAGCTGCGCGACTACTTCAACAACGACGCCGAGCTATTCTACACGCGGGTCAAACAGGGGGAGAGAGAGGTCCCGCTGTTCAACGAGCGCGAGATCACCCATCTGCACGACGTGAAGCAGGTGTTCGGCTGGGTCTTCCATGTCAATGAGATCGCCTTCGTGTACATACTGGCCTATGTTGCTGGCGTATTCATCTGGGCGCGGGAGAGGTCGCTGCGGGCCCTGGCGCTCCATGCCCTGATCGGCGGCGCGCTGACGATCGCCATCATCGTAGGGCTGGGCGTCTTCGCTATCAGCGGCTTTGAGCGCGCCTTCGAGCGCTTCCACTTCATCGCCTTCAGCAACGACCTCTGGAGGCTTGACCCCCGCACCGATCACCTGATCCAGATGTTCCCCGAGGAGTTCTGGTTCGACGTGACAATGATTGCCGGTCTGCTGACGCTCGTCGAGGCGGCCCTCGTGTGCCTGATCGCTGTCATTCATCTGAGCGTCACCCACGGCTCGCGGGCACCGGCGCTGGCGCTGAGCGGCCACCACGCCTAGGCAAGCCTCAGGAGAGGACAGGGAGGGGAGCCAGGCGGCTCCCCTTGTTGGTCTGGTAAGCTTTCGGAGGAGGTGTCAGAAGCTGGGACAGGAGCCGCAGCCATCTGTCGAGCAGGTAGTGCAGCCGCTGCTGGCAACTGAGGACACACCGCTGTCGGCGCTCTTCGCGAAGGTGGAGAACGCCGAGATCACCCGCTCCGCACCCTCGTGGCCGCTCGGGCAGGTAGCGGGGTCGCCGGCGCGGGCCATCGGGCGCAGCAACTCGAACTTGTGATCACAGACGGGGCAGTAGTACTCGTATAGCGGCATTGTGGACTCCTGACACTTAGCTCCGACTCTCTGATACGATCGTAGGGTGGAGGGCGAGAAAAGTCAAATTGCAGAGGTCGGGGTCTACTCCAGGTAGTCCTTGAGCTTGCGGCTGCGCGTCGGGTGGCGCAGCTTGCGCAGCGCCTTCGCCTCGATCTGGCGGATGCGCTCGCGGGTAACGTTGAACTCGCGTCCGACCTCTTCCAGGGTGCGGCTACGGCCGTCCTCCAGGCCGAAGCGCAGCTCTAGCACCTTCCGCTCGCGGGGCGTCAGGCTGCCCAGCACCTCCATCACCTGGTCTTTGAGCAGTTGGTGCGAGGCAGCGTCGGGAGGGGCCAGGGCGGCGGAGTCCTCGATGAAGTCGCCCAGATGGCTGTCCTCTTCCTCGCCGATGGGGGTCTCCAGGGAGACCGGCTCCTGGGAGACCTTGATGATCTCGCGCACCCTCTCGGGGGCGATCTCCATGCCGCGCCCGATCTCGTCGCTGGTCGGCTCGCGGCCGTACTCCTGGACGAGGCGGCGGCTCACCCGCACGAGCTTGTTGATCGTCTCGACCATGTGCACCGGGATGCGGATGGTGCGCGCCTGGTCGGCGATGGCGCGGGTGATGGCCTGCCGGATCCACCAGGTGGCGTAGGTGCTGAACTTGTAGCCCTTGCGGTAGTCGAACTTCTCCACCGCCCTTATGAGGCCGATGTTGCCCTCCTGGATGAGGTCGAGCAGCGACATCCCGCGGCCGATGTACTTCTTCGCCACGCTCACCACCAGACGCAGGTTTGCCTCGGTGAGCCGCTTCTCCGCCCTGTGCCCCTCTTCCTTGAGCCGGTTGAAGTAGGAGCGGAAGATCGTCTCTCGGGGTGCCAGCTCTTCGTACCTGTCCCACGGCGGCGGCAGGAGCTTGTCTTCTCCGCCTATGATCTCGGCGGCGGCCTGTATCAGATCGGGTTGGAGGATGTGGGTGACTATGGATAGGCGGACCAGCGCTTGTTCGGCCTGCCCCGGCGGCAACCGGAGGGACTGGGACACCGCCGCCGCCAGATCCCGGTCCAGCTCACCATCGATCGCGGCGCGGAGGGTGGGGTCGGCGATCCGCTGCGAGAGGGAGGCCTTGCCCAACCCGAGCTGCTTGGCGATGGCGCCGGTGACCCTCCTCGCGTCGTGGACCTCGCCGAGGAGGTTGAGGAGGACCTCCAGACCGGAGCTGGAGCGCCCATGCTCCTCGAGCCAGCGCTTCTCGATGCGCTGGATGTGCTTCCCCTCCTCCATGCTGCGGGCGAGGCGCTTCTCATCCTGGGCGGTCAGCAGGTACACCTTGCCGATCTCGCGCAGGTACATCCGGACGGGGTCATCGATCCCTTCCTGCTCTTCGAGGAGGATGGCGTCATCCCTCTTCGCAGTCTTCAGTTTTGCCGCGTCTTCAGCCCAGATGTGGTCGTCGATGGGCTGGTCGGGAGGGTGGATGATCTCCCTATCGGTGTCGATCATAGACAACCCTCTGTCCGACAGCCGTGTGTAGGCCTTGTCGATCGGCTTCAGCTCGTCCTCCTCCTGCTCATCGGGATCGAGGAGGTCGTGCTTGTCCTCCGTCGTCTCGTCCTCAGGGAGGAGGTCGTCTTTGTCTTCGCTCTCTTCGAAATCGCCGTTCATGCTCTTCATCCGGATCTGCGGGTCAGCCGTCCTCGTCTTGCCGTCCCCCCCGCCGTCCTATGTGCAACTCCCGCCCCGTCTCCATGTCGCGCACGACGACGGACGCGGGCCGGGCCTCGTCCTCTGACAGGTCTTCGGAAGGGTCGCTTTTGTATAGCAGCTTGTGGGCACTCTCTACAAGACGCGCAGCCCCCAGTTCTTGTTCCGTCTCCGCGATGGCATGGCTGCTGACGCTCTTCGCCTCTTTTAGTCTACGCCGTTCGATGCGCGCAATACAATCGTCTAGCGCTCTCTCCGCCTGCGCGCTGTACGGCGACAGGTCCTTGCCGACGATTCGGTCCAGATGCTCATGCAGCTCCTCGGGAAGGCTGGCGCGGGGGTCCTCTTCTTCCCCGGCCTGACGCCAGACCTGAAAGAGCTGCCGGTTGGGGAGAGTGACGAAGAACTCGTCGCTCAGGGCCAGGCCGCGCGGCCGTAGCTCGGGATGGCGCAGCAGGAGGGCCAGACAGATCTCCTCGCTCTTCCCGGTGTCGATCGTCTCCTCCTCGCCGGCGCCCGGAGCTCTGGAGGACAGCGGGCCGCGGCTGCGCCCGGAGGCGGCGGAACGCGCTGTCCCCGGCGCTGGTTCCACCATGAGCAGCGGTCTCGCCTCCGCGACCTTCTGGCGCCACCTCTCGGGGGAGCTCCTGATGATCTCATCGGGGTCCTGCCCCGGCGGCAGTTGGAGGACGCGTATGTTCGCTCCCAGCTCATACGCCACCTGGGTGCCCCTCTCGCTGGCCAGCCGACCGGCCTCGTCGGGGTCGAAGGCGAGGACGAAGTTCTCCGTCAACTGGCGCAGCAGGCTCACCTGCCGCTCGGTGAGGGCGGTGCCCATGCTGGCAACGACGTTGCCGTTCTCGTGCTGGTGGGCAGCGATCACGTCCATGTAGCCTTCCACGATTACCGCGAGGTCGGAGCGGCGGATGTGTTCCTTCGCTCGGTCGAGGCCGTAGAGAATGGCTCCCTTATCAAAAATCGGCGTCTGGGGCGTATTTATGTACTTCGGCGAATCGTCGTCGCCGGCCACCCCGGCGGCGCTCTCCGGCATCCCCGGCGTAGCGGTAGGCAGGCTGCGGGAGCCGAAGCCCGCTGGCCGCCCCTGCTCGTCGCGGATGGGGACGACCACGCGGTTGCGAAAGCGGTCATAGAGGCCGCTCTCGCCCTCAACCAGGAGCCCCGCCTGCAGCAGCTCCGCCTCGCTGAAGCCGCGGCCCTTGAGATGCTCGCGCAGGGCGTCCCAGGAGTCCGGCGCGTAGCCGAGCTGGAAGTCCTGCGCCGTCTCCCTATCGATCCCCCTCATCGCCAGATAGGACAGGGCGGGCTCGCCGGCCTGCGTGCTCAGGAGGGCGTGCTGGAAGAAGGTGACGGCCGCCTCGTTGGCGAGCCAGAGCCGCTCCTTCTGCCTCTTCCCGGCCGCGCTCGATTTCTGGCGCAGGGTGATGCCGGCCCGTTCCGCCAGCAGGCGGAGGGCGCCGGAGAAATCGACGTCGTGCTGCCTCATGACGAAGGCGAAGATGTCGCCGCCGGTGGAGCAGGCGCCGAAGCAGTGCCAGCTCTGCCGGTCGGGGAAGACGAAGAACGAAGGCGTCTTCTCGGGATGGAAGGGGCAGAGCGCCTTGTAGTTGCGGCCCGCTCTCTGCAGGTTCACCGTCTCGCTTATCACGTCGACGATGTCGAGCCTTTGCTTGATCTCCTCTGACGGGTTCATCGCTGCCTATCCTGGAACGCTCGGCGCTTCCGTCTTCTGCCGGAGGCGGAGGGTCTGCCGTGTGTGGCCCCTCTCGTTTCGTCATCCTTGGGTGGGGGTTGCGCCCCTGCCGACCCTGCCTTGTCCCCAAGTGTATCAAGTATCCGTTCGTCCTGCTAGGCCACGGGCGTGTCACGGGTGCGACTCCTGCCGTGCCGACGTTGACTGGGCGTCGGAGGTCGGCAGAGGCTCGGTGCTAAGGGGTCGGCTGCTGAGTGGGCTGTTGGGTCGGCGACTTGGTCGGCTGAACGTTTCCGCTGCCTATCGCCATGGTCAAGCGGTTATTGGTGTCGTCCGTCTCCGGTATCGTGCCCTGGGGGTCAACGATGATCAGTAGCTGAGTCTGGCTGGCCGGGATAGCGTAGTCCGTCTTCACGTCGATGCTCGCGCCCGGGGTAAGGGTGATCGGCCCCGCGCTGCCGGAGCCGAGGAGCCCCGTGCCTGCCAGGTCGAAGACGCTGACTTCCACCATTGTGCTGGTGAGGTGGCCGGGGCCCTGGTTGGTCACCGTGACGACCAGCTTCCCCCCGGCGATCACCGTCCCGCTTATGACGAGGTCGGGAAGTGGAGCGAGAGGCGTGGGGGACGGCGTGGGTGTCAACTCCGACGGCGTCGGCGTTGTCGGCGGCTCAGTGACGGGAGGCGACGTGGGGGCTACGGGCACAGGTATGTTCTCAGGAGTGGCGATGCCGAGGGTGCTCAGGTCTCCTGAGACCTCGAGCGACTCCGCCAACACCCAGCCCCGCAGACTGGAGCCGGATGGGTAGACTATCTGGAGCCACTCCCCGTCCTCGCTCTTGGCAACGATCTCGACCTCAGCGCCCTTCCTCAGCACACCGAGCGCTTGGAACGCGTTCCCGGGGTCGCTGCGAACGTTGACGGTGGACTTCGCCTTGCCGGTCAGATGGTCGCCGCTCGCGGTCTGCTTCGGCGAGGCCGTGCCGGGGGTCTTGGTCGCGGAGCCGCCGCCGCCGTTGTCGCCGCTGAGGACCCCCAGCGCCAGCATGGCGATCAGGGCAACGATGACCACGACCAGCCCGCCCAGGATAATAGGGCTGCGAAGGAAGGAGCCGCTGTTCTGGGTAGAAGGTATCTTCATCGTCTTGGGCCGACAACCCTCGCTATCTCAAGGTGATATGCCGTGCGCCGCTTGATCGCTGCCTGCCATTCTAACAGAACGGAAAGCCCAACGGCACCACCCGGGCCCGATCGCCTAGCCGCGGAGAGCTGATCTACGGCTCAGGCCCCCAGGCGGTCGGCAAGCGCGGTGGCGAAACCGTCCGTCATGCCGGCCACGTAGTCGGCCGCCCGTCGCGGGGGCGGGTCGTCGGGGCGCGTGAAATCGGAAGTTATCTCGCCGGGATGGGCGACGTAGTACTCATAGAGAAAGCGCACCACCCGCTTGGCCCCGGCCGATTCCCGTTGCGCCGCCTCCCAGAGATAGACGTGCTGGAACATGAACTCTCGCAGCTCGTCGGTGGCGGCGAGCACCTCCGCGCTCATGGCGATGCTGGGGGCGGCATCACCCCCGGCGCCGGTTGCCGCCCAGGAGCGGTCGACGATGTCAGAGACCAGGGTATCGATGCGCTGCGAGTGGTTGCCGCCGAGGACGGCGCGCGCGCTCTGCGGCAGATCACCCTCGGTCAGGAGCCCCGCCCGTATCGCGTCGGCGATGTCATGGTTGAGGTAGGCGACGCTGTCGGCGATGCGTACGACCTGGCCCTCGAGCGTCGCCGGCAGCGCGCCGTCGCCGGCCATGATCCCCTCGCGCGCCTTGGAGTGACGCAGGATGCCGTCCCTGACCTCCCAGGTCAGGTTCAGCCCCTGACCGCCGCGCTCCAGATAGTCCACCACCCGCAGGCTCTGCTCGTTATGGGAGAAGCCGTCGGGGAGGAGTTCCGCCAGGGCCTCCTCCCCGCTGTGGCCGAAGGGCGTGTGCCCGAGGTCGTGGCCGAGGGCGATCGCCTCCGCCAGGTCCTCGTTCAGGTTGAGGGCGCGGGCGATGGTGCGGGCGATCTGGGCCACCTCCAGCGTGTGAGTGAGGCGCGTCACGTAGTGGTCGTCGGCGGGGGCGATGAAGACCTGCGTCTTGTGCTTGAGGCGGCGGAAGGACTTGCAGTGGATGATCCGGTCGCGGTCGCGCTGGAAATCGGTGCGGAGGGGAGAGGGCCTCTCCGGGCGCTCCCGGCCGCGGCTGTGGGCGCTCTTTGCGGCGAAGGGAGAGAGAAGCTCCTCCCGCTGCTCCAGACGCCTGCGCACATCCTCGCGGTGGGTCATGATTGGGGGGGTGGCTAGTGGTTCGCGCCGTCTTCAGCGGCTGTCCAGTCGGGCGTGAGGTCGTCGGCGGTGTTGTGGGTGAGGCGCTTCTGCCCCGAGCCGTCGGCATTCATGACACAAACCTCGGGGTTGCCGTCGCGGTCGGAGACGAAGACGATCCGGGAACCGTCCGGCGACCAGGCCGGGCTCCAGTCCATCCGCTCGTTATTGGTGAGGTTGACCTGCTGTGAGCCGTCGGCGTTCATGACGTAGATCTCGGCGTTGTCGTCGCGGGCGGAGACGAAGGCGATCTGGGAGCCGTCCGGCGACCAGGCGGGGTCCCAGTCCTTCGCCGGGTTGTCGGTGAGGCTGGTCGGGTCTGAGCCGTCGACATTCATGACGTACACCTCGTCGTTGCCGTCGCGGTCGGAGGCGAAGGCGATCCGGGCGCTGTCGGGCGACCAACTGGCGCCGCTATCGGAGGCTCCGTTGTTGGAGATGTTGGTCTGCTGTGAGCCGTCGGCGTTCATGACGTAGACCTCGCGGTTGCCGTCGCGATAGGAGACGAAGGCGATCTTGGAGCCGTCCGGCGACCAGACGGGTGCGAAGTCATCTGTGGGGTTACTGGTAATGGCCGTTTGTCCGGAGCCGTCGGCGTTCATCACGCATACTCTCAGGACGCCGCCGTTGCGGTCGGAGGCAAAGGCGATCCGGGAGCCATCCGGCGACCAGGAGGGGGTATAGTCCTGCGCGGCGTTGTTGGTCAGGTTGGTGTAATCGACGCCGTCAGGGTGGGTGACGTAGATCTCATAGCCGCCGTCGCGGTCGGTCTGGAAGGCGATCAGCCCCTTGGCTGAGCCGTTGCCGCCACAACCGGCGGCCGCCGCGGCGACGCCGACGGCGATCAGGAGCGCCGTTGCCAGAGACAACGGCTGGCGAAGCTGGCACACCCTCAATCTCGACTCCCTTGTCAGTCAGAGAACTGCCTCCCATATTGGTGGGAGCAAGGGACTGTGTCAAGGGTCGATGCGGGCACGAGAAGGCGGGCGATGTCCGGTTGGGACAGGGCCCGCCTTCGACTAGATGACAGAATACGTCTACCTAGGTTGCCTGGACGCCGAGCTTCGCCTCCGCGTCGGCGATTATCTTCCGCGTTTTGTCGATCACGTCCGGGTTGACAGAGATCGAGGTGATGCCCCACTCGACCAGCTTCTCCGTCAGGTCCGGGTAGTCAGATGGCGCCTGGCCGCAGATCGACGAGGTGATCCCCCGCCGGCGGGCGGTAGTGACGAGCTGCTCCAGCGCTATCATCACCGCCTCGTTGCGCTCGTCGAAGTCCTTGGCCAGCACCTCGTTGTCGCGGTCGATCCCCAGGACGAGCTGAGTGAGGTCGTTGGAGCCGATCGATATGCCGTCGATCCCGACGTCGATGAACTTGTCGAGCATGATGGCGTTGGAGGGCACCTCAGCCATCATCCACAGCTTGAACTCGTCGGATTGCCTGAGCCCCTCCTGCTCCAGGATCTTCTTCACTCCCGCCAGCTCCTCAGGCGTGCGCACGAAGGGGATCATCACCCACAGGTTCTTGTGCTGCTGGCGTACCCTCTTGATCGCCTCGATCTCCAGCCGGAAGACCTCGATGTCCCGGATGTAGCGAGAGGCGCCGCGGTAGCCGATCATGGGGTTCTCTTCCCCCTGCTCGTACTTTTCGCCGCCCTTGAGGCCGCTGTACTCGTTCGTCTTGAAGTCGGTCGTGCGGTAGATGACCGGTCGCGGGTCGAAGGCGCTGGCGAACGTCAGGAGTCCCTCGGCGACCTTGCTGGTGAACTCCTCACCGCGGCCTTGCTCGAGGGCGTAGCGGGGGTGCTCGCCGATGCCGGCGACGATGAACTCGGCGCGGAGGAGCCCTACCCCGTCGACGTTGCGGGCGGCGACGGCGTCCGCGAGATCGGGCTGAGCCAGGTTGACATAAACCCTCGTCCGCGTCTTCGCGGTGGAGGCCGTGGCGCGGGCCTTCTCCTGCTCGTAGGCCGCCAGTGACGCCTCGGCGCGGCCGTCGTAGACAACGCCGCCGGCGCCGTCCACCGTCACGATCTGCCCGTCGTGGAGGGTCTTGGTGGCCTCGCCGGTGCCGACCACGCAGGGGATCCCCAGCTCGCGGCTGACGATCGCGGCATGGGCCGTGCGGCCGCCGCGGTCGGTGACGATGGCGACGGCGCGCTTCATCGCCGGTACGAAGTCAGGCGTGGTCATCTCGGCAACCAGGATGTCGCCGGCGACTACTTTGCTGATCTGTGTCGGATCGAGGATTATCTTCACCTCACCGACGACCACGCCCGGGCTGGCGGCAGAGCCCTTGAGGAGAAGAGGCGCCGTTTCGTCGACCTTCTCCCCTGCCTCGACCGCTGCGTGAAGAGTGGTAACGGGCCGCGTCTGCACGATGAATATGTGGCTGTTCTCGCGCGCCCACTCGATGTCCTGGGGGAAGCCGTAGTGCTGCTCTATCCGCTTGCCGATCTCGGCGACCTTCACGATCTCCTCGTCGGTCAGCTTCTGGCCGGCGCGGACGGCGTCGGGGACCGGCTGCCAGGAGATGTCGGCCAGCCCCTTGCCCGCCCCCGACGTGGTGCGGGCCAACTGCGTGTCCTGGACGGCGATGTGCTTCTCCAGGATGCGCAGGCTCTCCTTGTCGACGATGTACATGTCGGGGCTCGTCTCGCCGGAGACGAGGGCCTCGCCCAGGCCGACGATCGCCTCGACCGTTACCTTGGAGCGATCGCTGGTCACCGGCTCGACGGTGAACATCACCCCCGAACGCTGCGACTGCACCATCTTCTGCACGGGGACGGCGATCTTCACCTTCATGTGCTCGAAGCCGTTCTCCACGCGATAGAAGATGGCGCGCGCCTCGAACAGGGAGGCCCAGCACTCCTTCACCGCCGCCACGACCCTGTCCTCGCCCACCACGTTGAGGAAGGTGCTCTGCTGGCCGGCGAACGAGGCCTCCGGGAGGTCTTCCGCCGTCGCCGAGCTGCGCACGGCTACCGGCGCGCCGCCCATCTCCTGATAGTACGTCTTGATCTGGGCGGCGATGTCAGCGGGCACGGGAGTGTCGATGATCAGCTTCTTCACTTGCTCGGAGACCCGCTGGAGGGCGTCGCTGTCGTGCACGTCGAGGCCGGAGAGGACGGCGTCTATCCGGCCGTGGAGGCCGGACTGCTCGATGAAGCGGGCGTAGGCGACGGCCGTCACTATGAAGCCGGGGGGTACGGGTATGTTGGCGCGCAGCATCTCACCGAGGTTGGCGCCCTTACCGCCGACCAGAGAGATATCGTCCCTGCCTACCTCCTGGAACTTTACAACATCCTTGTCAGCGCTCATGAATCTCAAGCCTCCATTGAGCTATCGAAACCGACGATAGTGCTACCCTCGCGCTTCCCTGCCGCGGGACGCAGCGCGCAGTCCACAAAATTATATCGGCCTCCCCAGTGTGGTGTCCATAGTAGGGCGCACCACGATAATAGCGGCCGGTCGGCCCTCCCGGGAGGCGTTTTCTGGGGGTGGTTCACTCCACCGTTACCGTCTTCGCCAGGTTGCGCGGCTGGTCGACGTCGCAGCCGCGGCGGACGGCGATGTGGTAGGCGAGAAGCTGCAGGGGGATCACCGTGAGCAGGGGCGTGAGCAGCGGGCTCGTCTCGGGCAGGAAAATGACGTGGTCCGCCAGCGCCGCCACCTCCTCGTCGCCTTCGCTGGCGAGGGCGATGACTACCCCGTCGCGGGCGCGCACCTGCTCGATGTTCGAGATCATCTTGTCGCGCAGGCCGTCGCGCATGGCGATCAGTATCACCGGCATCTCCTGGTCGATGAGGGCGATGGGCCCGTGCTTCATCTCGCCCGCCGGATAGCCCTCGGCGTGGATGTAGCTCACCTCCTTGAGCTTGAGGGCCCCTTCCATCGCTATCGGATACTGGATGCCCCGTGCCAGGTAGAGGAAGTTCTGGTGGCGGAAGAAAACGTGCGCCAGCTCCTCGCACTGCGGCGCCTTGCCGACGACTGACCCCACGAGCTGGGGCATGCGCGTCAGAGGATGCAGCAGCTCCCCCAAGCGCTCCTCGTCCAGGTGGCCCCGCTGCTGGCCGAGATAGCAGGCCAGCAGGTAGAGGGCGGCGATCGAGCCGAGGATGGTCTTGGTGCTGGCGACGCCGATCTCCAGGCCGCAGCGGGTGTAGACCACGCCGTCGGCGATGCGCGTCGCCTGGCTGCCCGGCGTGTTGCACACGGCGATCTGCAGCGCGCCCCGCCGCTTCGACTCCGCCATCGCCTCCAGTGTATCGACCGTCTCGCCCGACTGAGCGACGGATATGACCAGCGTCTCGGGGCCGATGATCGGGTTCCGGTAGCGGAACTCGGAGGCGTTGTCCACCTCCGCTGCTATGCCGACGATCTGCTCGATGTAGTGCTTGCCCACCATCGCGGCGTGCAGGCTCGTGCCCATCGCGATGAGGACCACCCGCTGGATGCTCCGCAGGGCGCCGGCGGAGGGCATCTCCTCCAGATCGAGGCCCAGGGGCTCGAAGCGCGCCCGCCCGCGGATCGTGTCGAGAATGGCCTCCGGCTGCTCCATTATCTCCTTGAGCATGAAGTGCTTATATCCGCCCTTGGCCGCGGCCATCGGGTCGAAGGGGACCGTCTGAGGCGTGCGCTGCTGCTGCGTCCCATTCTCCGTCCAGTAGGTGGCGCCGTCCCGCGTCACCGCGACCACCTCCCTGTCGGTCAGGTAGACGACCTGCCGCGTGTACGGCAGAAGGGCGGGCAGGTCGCTGGCGAGGAACATCTCGCCCTCGCCGTATCCCACCACCACGCCGCCGGCGTTGCCCACCCGGGCGGCGATCACAGCGTCCGGCTGCGACTTCGCGATCACCAGCAGGGCGTGAGCGCCCTCTATCTGGTCGATAGTCCGGCGCACCGCCGCCGCCAGCGACGCGCCCTGGGCGAGGTGCGCTTCGATGAGGTGAGGGATGACCTCGGTGTCCGTCTCGGAGCGAAAGTGGTGGCCCTGAGCGCGCAGCTCTTGCTTCAGGGCGAGGTAGTTCTCGACGATGCCGTTGTGGATGACCACCACGTCGCCGGCGCAGTCCTCATGAGGGTGGGCGTTGGCGTCGTTGGGCTTGCCGTGGGTCGCCCAGCGGGTGTGGCCGATCCCTACCGTTCCCGGGGGGAAGACGCCTTCCAGGCAGGCGGCGAGGCTGCTGAGCTTGCCCGTGGACTTGACGACCTGGGGCTTGCCCTCCTCGTCCAGGACGGCGATCCCCGCGCTGTCGTAGCCGCGGTACTCGAGGCACTGCAGCCCCTCGAGCAGCACCGGCCCGGCCTGCCGGTGCCCCACGTAGCCGATTATGCCACACACAAGGCGTCTCCCTTCTCCTTCCCGTCCGGTCGGCGGTCTTGCCGCCGTGGTCGGTCGGTGGGGGCGCAGTGTCGCCTACCAGTCATTTTAGCGGAGAAGACAGGTGGCGCAATACCTCGCTCAGGCTGTGGGCGAAGAGAATCGGCGTTCCTGCCGCCTCCTCGACCTCCGCTGGCGTGCCGTCATCCAGGAAGCGTTGCCCGGCGTAGTCCAGGGAGGCTCGGGGCAGCGCTATCAGATCGGCCGGCGGTGCCTCCCGCAGCGCCGCCACGATGTCCCCCGCCGTGAGCAGGCCGGACACGGTGACGCGCGGCCCCCAGAAGCGGCTCTCCACCGGCACGACAGACACGTCGATGCCCGTCAGAACGGTCAGCTCCCGCGCCATGCCCTGCAGGATGGGGGCGATAAGGGTCCCCGAGATGAGGGCGACCCGCCGCGCCGAAAGGCTGGTCTTGCCGCGCGAGG
>DAOUEO010000120.1:0-1599 GCA_034430455.1 Dehalococcoidia bacterium
CCCAGCTCCTGCGCCCTGACCTCCAGCGGCTCCTCCTCGTCGCGGTCCCGCAGCTCCGCGATCTCCGGGTGGCGGAAGAGGGCGTTGTCGTCGAAGCTCATCTTAGCATCGAGGGCCAGCAAGCGATCGCCGCTGGTCACAATCAGCGGGTTGATTTCCGCAAGCGAGCAATCCTTGGTGGCGAAGGCGTGGTAGAGGTAGGGCATCACCCCCATCGCCGGCCGCAGCAGATCGCCCGACAGGTCGAGCGCGAACGCCAGCTCGCGCGCCTGGAAGGGCAGGAGGCCCGTGGCCGGGTCGATGGCGACCCTATGGATCAGCTCCGGCGAGCGTGCCGCCACCTCCTCGATCTCCATCCCGCCGCTGGCGCTCGCCATCATCACCGGTCGTGCGGCGGCGCTGTCGATGATAATCCCCAGGTACAGCTCCCTCTCCGCGACGGCCTGCTCCTCCACCAGCACCGTCTTCACGCGGCGGCCGGCGGGCCCCGTCTGCGGCGTCACCAGCGTCATGCCGATGATCGAGGCTGCCGCCTCCTCCGCCTGCTGCGGCGTACTGGCGGGCTTGATCCCGCCCCCCTTGCCGCGGCCTCCGGCGTGGATCTGCGCCTTCACCACCACGGGCCCGCCCAGCTCCTCCGCGATGCGTCTCGCTTGGCTGGGGCTGTCCGTGGCGCGACCTCGGGGCACGGGGACGCCGCACTCCGCGAGGATCTGCTTCGCCTGGTACTCGTGGACCTTCATCGCCCTGCCTGCCCGTTTCCAGAGGTACTGCGGAGAGTCGGCTAGTGGCCTGGTGCGTTCCGCTGGCGGAGGGGGAGGGATTCGAACCCCCGTCCCGACAAGCGGGAAGCGGTTTTCAAGACCGCCGCCTTAAACCACTCGGCCACCCCTCCAGTCGCCCAGTATAGGGCAGCGCGCAGGCGCGATCAACGCGAAGCGGGGAGCGGAGTGGGACGGGCGAGCTGCCCGACGCCGGACTAGCGACACGCGCGATTGCTGACCGGCTCAGGGTTCTCCGGGGCTTCGCCCGCCGAGGCCCTGACCGGCCTCTTCGTCAGCTCGTCCCGCAGGATCAGCGTCGACTCCGGCGCCTCGATCGTGAACCGGATGTGGCGCCCCTCTTTAGTGACGTCGACCCTGATTTCCTCGTCGATCTTGAACCTTACCGCGCACGCCTCATGGCTCTCGCCGTGAGAGGAAACGACCTCAATGTTGATGTTGTCGCCTATCGTCAGGCTTTCGCCGGAGCGTCGTCTCAGCACCAACCTACCCACGTTACACCTCGCCCTCCACTAGTCTGCGGAGGCAGCGGGCAGGCTTACGATGGCCGCCACTCGTTCCTTCTTCCTGTCCCCACAGACGGCCAATTACATTATAAAACAATGGAAATAGCGCAACAATGGGCGGTCAAGCGTGGAGATTACCCATTTTTCACAAAAAGATAGTGCTGCCTGGAAGATTTGGCCTAGAGCCGCTCCAGCAGCCCCTTCAGCAGCGTGCGATGGCAGCGGTTCTCGTCCGCGCAGCTACAGAGGAGGGTGATGGTCTTTTGCTGCGCCTGCTCCCTCACCCGCGCCAGCAGGTCCGGCTTCTCCGC
>DAOUEO010000121.1:0-1908 GCA_034430455.1 Dehalococcoidia bacterium
ATCCGTTGTATGATTCCGCCAAGTGCGGCGGCCCCATAGGACATGAAAGCGTGCCCATGACCCGAAGAGCGTTCACGGGTGTCAAAGTCGTTGAGTTCGCCCGAATGGTCTCCGGCCCCTACTGCGGCAAGCTCCTCGCCGACATGGGGGCCGACGTCGTCAAGGTCGAGGAGCCGCCCGACGGCGACCCGGCCCGCCGGCGCGGCCCCTTCCCCGGCGACGAGCCCCATCCCGAGCGCAGCGGCCTCTTCCTCTACCTCAACACCAGCAAGCGCGGCGTAACGCTCGACCTGTCCCGCCCCGCCGGCGGCGACGCCTTCCGCCGCCTGCTCCGCTGGGCGGACGTCCTCATCGACAACCATCCGGCCGAGAGGCTGGAGTCGCTCGGCTTCGGCTGGGAGACCCTCCGGCGGGAGAACCCCCGCCTCGTCTACACATCCATCACCCCCCACGGACGCACCGGCCCCCGCGCCGGGCGGAAGGGGACCGACCTCACCGCCTGCCATGGTGGTGGTCTGGGGAGCCTCTTGCCCCCCCGTTCGACGGACATAAGCCGGCCGCCCGTAAAGGTCGGAGGCTACCCAACGGGCTACTACGCCGGCGTGACCGCCGGCCTGGCGACCGCCGCCGCTCTGCTGGCAGGGCGCGCGACCGGCAGGGGCCGGCTCATCGACCTCTCCGAGCAGGAGTCGATCGTTGCCCTCGTTCGCGGCTTCATCGGCACCACTATTTATCATCGCCCCACCTGGAACCGCGTCCCCGACCGGCCGCCGGCGCTGGGCCGGATGCAGTGCAGCGATGGCTACGTCGTGTCGCATCTGGTGGAGGACCACCACTGGCGCGGCCTCGTGGAGCTGATGGGCAGCCCGGAGTGGGCCGCCGGCGAGGAGTGGAACAGCTTCCCCTACCGCGTCGGCAACCTCTTCAAGATCGGCCACAAGATCGACGCCTGGGTGCTCCAGCAGAAGGCGGAGGACTTCCACCATCGGGGCGCCGCCAAGGGCTTCGCCGTCGGCACCGCCTACAACGCCGAGCAGGTCCTGAACTACCGCCAGTACGCGTCGCGGCGCTTCTTCGTCGACGTCGACCACCCGCAGGCGGGGAAGCACCGCTACCCCGGCTGGCCGTACCGGATGTCGGCGTCGCCGCCCCGCGTCGAGCGCCCGGCGCCCCTCCTCGGCCAGCACAACGAAGAGGTCCTCCGCGACACCCTGGGCTGCGCCCCCGACGAGTGCCGTCGCCTGCGCCAGTCCGGCGCCTTTGGGGAGGGGGTGGCGCGATGACGGCGCCGCAGACGGACCGTCTCCCACTCGACGGCGTTCGCGTCGTCGACATGACCTGGGTCTGGGCGGGCCCCTACCTCGGCTCGCTTCTCGCCCTGCTCGGCGCCGAGGTGATCAAGGTCGAGAGCCGGAGCCGCCCCGACTTCTTCCGCCGCCACGTCGTTTGGCCGCTGGCGGACGCCGAGCCTGTGGAGTTGGGCCCCAACGAGGGCATGATGTTCAACACCGTCAACCTCAACAAGCTGAGCGCAGCCCTTAACCTCGCCCGGCCGGAAGGGATCGACCTCGCCAAGCGTCTCGTCGCCGTGAGCGACGTCGTGATCGAGAACATGCGGGCCGGCGCGCTCAAACGGATGGGCTTGGACTACGAGGCGCTGCGCGCGGTCAACCCCCGCGTCATCCTCCTATCCTCCAGCGCCCGCGGCGGCGCCGGCCCCGAGGCCCACTATGCCGGCTACGCCGCTGTCAACCACGCCGTCGGTGGCGGCACCTACATCACCGGCTACCCCGACGGTCCGCCGAGCCACGCCGTCGGCGATGTCGACCTCATGAACGCCACGGCCTGCGCCTTCGCCATCGTCGCCGCTCTCTACCACCGGGAAGAAACGGACGAGGGCCAGTTCAT
>DAOUEO010000122.1:0-12200 GCA_034430455.1 Dehalococcoidia bacterium
ACGATGTCAATCTCTTGGGGCGCCTGCCCGAGGGGGATCGGCGCCTCGGCGTGTTCGAGGTGGACGAGGCCACCCTGCCCGAGGCGGTCGCCGCCCTTGAGCCCCGCGTCCTTCTCTTCACTAACCTCTTCCGCGACCAACTCGACCGCTACGGCGAGGTCGATTCCATAGCCGCCCGCTGGCGGAGCACCCTCAGCGCCGCGCCGGAGTCGATGGCCGTCGTCCTCAACGCCGATGACCCGTCGGTGGCGGCCCTCAGGGGCGTCGCCCGCGGCCCCGTCGTCTTCTACGGCGTCGACGATAAGGCGGCCGCCCTCTCCCGGCCTGAGCACGCCGCCGACTCCCGCTGGTGCCCCGACTGCGGCCGCGAGTACCGCTACAAGATGATCTTTTACGGCCACATCGGGCACTGGCGCTGCCCCGGCTGCGGCCAGGCCCGCCCCCGGCCGGTGGTGCGGGCCCGCAGAGTCCGCTTCGACCCTGAGGGCGGCGCCTCTCTGACCGTCGATACCCCCGCCGGCGAGACATCCATCGACCTCAAGCTCGGCGGCCTCTATAACGGCTACAACGCCCTCGCCGCCGCCGCCGCCGGCCTCGCCCTCGACATGCCCCTGGCGGCTGTGCAGGCGGGGGTCTCCGCTGTCGTCGCCGCCTTCGGGCGTCAGGAGCGGTTCGAGGTCGACGGCCGCCGGGTGCAGGTCTTCCTGGCCAAGAACCCCGCCGGCCTCAACCAGGTGCTGCGCACCCTCGCCGCCCGCGCGGGCAAGAAGCGCCTCCTCCTGCTGCTCAACGATGACATCGCCGACGGGCGCGACGTATCATGGATATGGGACGCCGACTTCGAGCTCATCGCCGCCGACGCCGTCGGGACGGTGGTCTCGGGACGGCGGGCCGAGGACATGGCGCTGCGGCTGAAATACGCGGGCCTCTCCCCCGCTCCGCCGGTCGTCCCCGACGCCGGCGAGGCCCTGTCCCTCGCCCTGGCGGAGACGGCCGCCGGCGAGACGCTCTACGTCGTGCCCACCTACACGGCGATGCTGGAGGTGCGGGAGATCCTTGCCCGACGGGGGCAGGTCGCCCACTACTGGGAGGAGACGAGTTGAAGCTCGCCATACGTCTGGCTCACCTCTACCCCAAGCTCATGAACCTCTACGGCGACCGCGGCAATATCATCTGCCTGCGCCGCCGCTGTCAGGAGCGCGGTATCGCCCTTGAGATCGACGATCTCGATCTGGGCGACCGCCTCGACCCCAGGCGCTACGACCTGATGTTCATGGGCGGCGGCCAGGACCGCGAACAGCGCCGCGTCGCCCCCGACCTCATCGATGTGAAGGGCGGCGCCATCCGGCAGGCCGTGGACGGGGGGGTGGCCGCCCTCGCCGTCTGCGGCGGCTACCAGCTCTTCGCCCGCTACTACCGGCCGGCTGTCGGCGACGATCTCCCCGGCCTGGGCATCTTCGACGCCTGGACGGAGCACCCGGGCGAGAACGTGCCCCGCTGCATCGGCAACGTCGTCGCCGACTGGCAGGGCGACACGCTCGTGGGCTTCGAGAACCACGGCGGCCGCACCTATCTCGGCCCCGGCGCGCAGCCCCTGGCCCACGTGCGCGTCGGCTACGGCAACAACGGCAAGGACGGCGGCGAGGGCGCTGTCTACAAGAACGCCCTCGGCACCTACCTGCACGGCTCGCTCCTCCCCAAGAACCCCCGCTTCGCCGACCACGTCCTGCGGCTCGCCCTCCAGCGCCGCCACGGCGACGTCGAGCTGACTCCGCTCGACGACCGGCTGGAGGAGGAGGCCCACGCCGCCGCCGCCCGCGTCGCTACCTCTGGCCGGTAGAAGGGAGAGTGCAGAGAGGGATTCTCCCTCTCTGCCGGGGGTCTGGGGGTGTCCCCCAGGTTCCCCAAGACGCCCCTGGGGCGGGTGGGTGAGAAGAACAGCGCCCATGTTGCGCCGCGAACGCCCCACGCCCCATCTCTCGCAGACGACGGCCAGGGTTGCCTGAGCGCCCAGCGCCAGTTATCCTTAAGGCCCGGCTTCTGCCGCGGAGAGGACGAATGGGAGGAGGAAGGCCCGACTGATACGTTCATCGCTTCTTCTTGTGGGAGTGCTCCTCGTCTCCCTCGGGCTCGCCGGCTGCGGCGGCAAAGGGGACGCCTCGTCGTCCGACTCGGACGTGCTGGTGATAGCGAGCGTGACACCCAGCCCCGTGGCGACGCCGGAGCTGACGGCGTTTTCCTATCCCATCGCCGGGGCCTGCATCCCCAGCGGCGACCAGCTCATGCCCGGCGCCCCCCGCCCCTATAGACAGGGGATCCATGAGGGGGTCGACTTCTATGATTCCGATAACTGCACGGCGATCGGCTTTGGCACCGAGGTGCTCGCGGCCAAGGACGGCAAGGTCGTCCGGGCGGACTCCGACTACGAGGATCTGACGCAGGCGGAGCTGGACGAGATCAGCGCCCGGATAGCGGCGCAGGGGGAGTGCGACGATGAGGCGCTCGACCGGTTCCGCGGGCGTCAGGTCTGGATCGAGCACGGCGCCGGCGTGGTCACCCGCTATGCGCACCTGAGCCGCGTCGCCGACGGCCTCAGCCTCGGGATGTCCGTCAAGCGCGGGGAAGTGATAGGATATGTGGGGAATTCCGGTACGCCGGAGTTCCTCGTCGACCCCAACGCGGAGATGCATCTGCACTTCGAGATCCGGGTGGGCGACGGCTATCTCGGCCAGGGGCTCGCCCCCGAGGAGGTTCGCACCCTGTACGAGGAGGCTTTTGGCCCCTAGGGGGCTCATCATCCCAAGAGAGGGCTGTAGACGATGGAATCATTGCTCCTGACGATCAAGATCGGCCTCGACCCCGAGATCGGGCACATCGGCGGGCTGCTCCTGACCTGGCACGGCGTCTTCATCGCGTTGGGCATCGGCCTGGGTGTCTGGCTCGGCGTCTGGTTCGGCCGCCGCGCCGGCTTCACTGAGGACGACGCCTATACGGTGGCCCTGATCGGCATCCCCGCCGGCATCATCGGCGCCCGCGCCCTGTTCGTCGCCGAGAACTGGGAGCTGTTCTCCGACGACTGGCTCGGCGTCTTTCGGATCAACGAGGGCGGGATCTCCCTGTATGGGGCGCTGATCTTCGGCGTGGGCGCCCCCCTGATATACGGCTTCTGGAAGAAACTGCCCATCCTGCGCGGCCTCGATGCCGCCGCCTTCGGCATTATCCTCGGCCAGGCGATCGGCCGCGTCGGCTGCCTCGTAGCGGGCGACATCTTCGGCAAGTCCAGCGACCTCCCTTTCTCCGTCGAGTACACCCATGTCAATAGCCTCAGCTTCTACCGTCCCCCCATGCACTTCGTCACTGCCTACGAGGTGCTGGGAGACTTCCTCATCCTGGGCCTCCTTGTGGCCCTCTGGAAGTTCCGGGTCTTCAAGCGGGACGGCATCCGCTTCTTCACCTATGCCTTCCTCTACTCGTTTCTGCGGTTCTGGATCAGCTTCCTCCGCATCGACAAGGAGATCGCCGTTGGGCTCAGCATGGCCCAGCTCATCGCGCTCGGCGTCATTGCTGTGTGCCTGGCGGCCTTCGCGGCTTTCATCATCCGTCGGCCGTCGGCGCCCGTGCCGGAGCCCGCATCCTAGTCTGAACGGCGCTCCCACGCGGCGACATCTCTGCGACACGGACAGCGTGGACCGGGTTCGCGCGCCCGGCGGCGGCTAGAAGGAGTCCGTGGTGTCCGGAGAGGTCGGCGCCCTTCTCGCGGCAGCTCTGTGGGCTGTGAGCGTCGCTATCCTGACCGTCCAGACCCGGAGGATCGGCGCTATCTCCGTCAACGCCCTGCGCAGCCTCGCCGCCGCCCTCTTCGTCCTCCTGCTCATCCCCTTCACCGGCGCCCTCAGCGAGCTGCGGGGCATGTCCGCGTCAACCGCCTTCGCCGTGATAGGGTCCGGCGTCCTGGCGCTGGGCCTCGGCGACAGCCTCTATTTCGCCTGCCTGCCGCTTCTCGGCGTTTCCCGCGCCGTCCCCATCGCCAGCGGTCTCTACCCCCTCCTTGCCCTGCTGCTGGCGGCGCTCTGGCTGGGCGAGGAGTTGACCTGGCTCATCATCCTGGGGACGGGGCTCGTCATCGCCGGCGTATCGCTGCTCGTCAGGGAAAGGGCTCTCCCTGACGCGGGCGACGGAGACGGCTCGCGTGGCGACCCCGCCGCGACGGCCGGTCGCTGGCAGAGGGGCCTGCTCCTGCTGATCCTGGCCTGCTTCGTTTGGGCGCTCTCCACCGTTTGGTTGAAGGCGGGGATAGGCGATCTGGACGCGATAGCGGCGGGCATCGTTCGCATCGTTATCAGTGCCCTGATCCTGCTGCCGCTGGCGGGTCTTGTGAGAGGGAAAGAGGAGCTCCTCGGCAACGGCATGCGCAACACTGTGGCCCTGGCCGTGGCCGGGGTCATAGGGATCGGTATAGGCGGTCTCTTCTTTATCTTCGCCGTCCAGGAGGCCGGCGCCGGCAGGACCGCCGTCCTTGTCTCCACCCAGCCCGTTTTCGCTCTCCCCCTGGCGGTGCTCTTCCTCGGCGAGAAGGTCACGCTCACGGTGCTGCTGGGCACGGCGCTCTGCATCTTGGGGATATGGTTTGTGGTCTGAAGGGACTCCGCCGAGAAGAGAGATGTCGGCCGACTACGCGGCCCTTCCCTTCGCTCGCCCCTTCGCATCGATGACCGCCAGGAATGCCGTCACGACCTCGGGGTCGAACTGAGTGCCGGACCCGTTTCGCAGCTCCTTCACCGCGTGTTCGTGAGTGAGCGCTTTGCGGTAGGGGCGGTCGAGCGTCATCGCCGAATAGGCGTCTATCACCGCCAGGATGCGCCCCAGGATCGGTATCTTCTCCCCCTTGAGGCCGCGCGGGTAGCCCATGCCGTCGTAGCGCTCGTGATGGGTGGCCACCGGCTCGATGGCGTCGGAGATCTGGGAGATACCCCTGACAATCGACTCCCCGAACTCAACGTGCTGCCGCATCACTTCCCACTCGCCGTTGTCCAGGGGACCCGGCTTCAGGAGCGTGCTGTCCGGTATCGCGATCTTCCCGACATCGTGCAGGAGGGCGGCCTTGCGCAACGATTCCTTGGCGTCTGCCGGGAGTTTCAGCTGGTCCGCCAACCGGTCCACGTAGCGAACGTTGTCTTCGCAGTGTCTCCTTGTGTAGGGGTCCTTGTGGGCCAGGGCATTGAGCAGGCTGTGCAGGAAGCCGAAGCCGAGGCTCGCCGACGACATGGGTGCCGTGCTGGCGGCGCCGGCCGGGATCACCTGTGCGCCGCCCATCCGCTTCGCGTTGTAGAGCGCGGCGTCGGCGAGGGCCACGAGCTCCATGCTGACGGTCGTGTTGTCTGGGTAACAGGCGATACCGATACTGACCTCCAGCGACTCCTGCTCGTCTGAGTCGGTGAGCAAGAATGGGTGTTCAGCGAGAAGGGACATTATCCGCTGGCCTGCCTGTTCAGCCTCATCGCGGCTGGTCTCCGGCAGGATGGCCAGGAACTCATCGCCCCCGTAGCGGCCGATGATATCCGATACCCTCAGCGCCTTCCTGAATACCCCGGCGGCGTGCCTGAGGGCTTCGTCGCCTACAAGGTGGCCGCGGGTGTCGTTGAAGAACTTGAAGTTGTCCATGTCCATCATCAGGACAGCGAGAGGCTGATTGCTGCGGCTGGCGCGCGCGAACTCCTCGTCCAGGCGCTCATGAATGTGGCGGTGGTTGTAGAGACTGGTCACGGGGTCGGTGACGGCCTGCTCCTGCAGGCGCTCGTGAAGGCGCGCGTTCTCAATTATGATGGCGGCCTGCTTGGCTACGGCGGCCAGCGTTTCGACTTCCTCTTGCGGGAAGTGTGTGAAGTCGCTGAAGGTGTTCACCACCAATATCCCCACCGTCTTCTCGCGGTGAACGAGGGGGTACACCACCACCGATTTGATGTTGAATTCCTCCATCCAAAAGAGCGGCAGCATCTCCGCAGCGGGCGCGTTCTCCTCTACGATCGGTTCCCTCGCCTGAATCGCCCCGCCGAGGCCCTTGAACTCGGGTATGGGAACCCCGGCGGCGGCGCGGAACTTCTCGAACAAGGCCGCGTCCCCCGGCCCCGCCGCCATGACTGGCTCCATGGTGTACGTTTCCTCATTGAACAGGAAGATGCTGCAGCGCTCGCCGACGCTGAAGTTGAGGACGGACTGGCTGATCGTGGCCAGCACCTTCTTGAAGCTCATGTCGGCGGCGGCGGCCGATAGCACGTTTACCAGCGCCTCCGCCCTTCGGCGCTGCTGCCGCTCCTGCTCGTAGAGGTGGGCGTTCTCAATAATCACAGCGGCCTGCTTGGCGATGGCCGCCAGGGTGTCGATCTCCTCTTGAGGGAAGTGGACGCGGTTTCGGAATGCGTCCACCGTCATCATCCCAATCGTCCGGTCCTTCACCCTGAGCGGGTAGTGTACGAGCGACTTCAGATTGAAGGTTTCCACCCACCAGCGCGATAGCAGGCGTGTTGTCGCCGCGTCCTCCACGATGATGGGGTCTTCCCATTGAGTTACGGTCTCCCACAGGCGGCGAAGCTCGGGCAGGAGGGTTCCGGTTTCCCCCGGAGCCGGGTTGCGGAACCTCTCCCATAGTCCCGGATCCTCAATCCCCATCGACATGACGGGCTCCAACGTGCGACCTTCGGTATTCGCCATGAAGATGCTGCAGCGGTCGCCCACGGTGATATTGACCACCGCCTGGCAGAGCTTGATCAGCACCTCCTTCATGCTGAAGGTGGAGGCGGCGGCTGTCAGCACGTCTACCAGCGCCTCGGCGCGCTGGCGCTGAGCCTGCTCCCGCTCGAAGAGACGCGAGTTCTCGATGATGATCGCGGCCTGCTTGGCGATGGCGTCCAGCGTTTCGACCTCCTCCGCCGGAAAGTGAACGAATTTGCTGGAGGAGTCTACCTCCAGCATCCCCACCGTCTTCTCTCTATGAATGAGAGGGTAAAGAGCCAACGACTTCAGGCCAAAGGTCTTGATCCAGAAACTAGGTATCACGCGTGATGTCGGCGCATCCTCGACGATGATGGGCTCCTGCGCCTCAATTGCCACGCCGATTTCCTTGATCTCGGGTATCTTGAGCCCGTCTGAGGCGCGAAACTCCTCCCACAGAACTGGGTCCTCAGCCCTCTGCGCCATGAGCGACATGATGGGTTCCAGGGTGAGAGTCTCCTCATTGAAGAGGAAGATGCTGCAACGCTCGCCGATGGTAAGCTTGAGCACCGACTGGCATAGCTTGATGAGAACCTTCCGCAGGGTGAGGTCGAGGGAGGGCGCGCTCACCACACCCAGCAGAGCGTCCGAGCGCTGTCGCTGCTGGCGCTCCTGCTCCATAAGGGTCGCGCTCTCGATGGACATCGACGCGTGGTCGGCAAACAAGCTCGCCAGTTGCAGCTCCTTCGCCGAGAACATGTGCGCCTCCTTGTAGCACACTCCCAGGCAACCGACCAGATTCCCGCCAACCTGGAGGGGCATTACGAGGATGGCGCCCAACCACAGGCCGGGCGTGAAGTTCCTATCATAGGTCTTGTCTGCGGCAATGTCGGGACACACGTAGGGGCGCCGCGTCCGGGCGAGGTAATCGAGAGGGACATCAGTCCAGAGTTTGTGCCAGTCGGCGACGGCTTCGTCCGACATGCCGACCTGGCTGCGGACTGTAATATCCCCCTCTTCGTCCGCGAGGGCGATTGCGGCGTAGCGGCCGCCAAGGATCTCGCAGGCAAGCTTCACCGCCGAGGAGAGGACCTCGTCCAGGTTGACGCAGTTGCGCAGCTCTGCCGTGCCTATGGCAGACTGCTCGTCGGGGCTCGCCGATCCCTCCCGGCTCTTCTTCGACGCTTTTCTGGGCATAGCTACATTAATTATCGGTAAGGTGTGCCACATGCTGAGGAGCGTAGGGGCCGCGCTTACGACCGTCGCTGTCTCGAGTGTCGGGCTGCCGCGCCGGAGGCTAGTCTATGAGTTGAAGGGGCTCCTCAGCGATCCGTCCCTCTTCGATACGGAACGCTCGGATTAGCGGCGACTGCGGGTCGGCGAGGGAGACGATCAGGTGGTGGACGTCGGGCCAGGCGTCGACCGTTTGCCCGGCGCCGGGCAATTGAGACCGGCGCACGTCCGTTTCTGAGGGGTAGGCCTCGCTCTTGGGGTGGGAGTGGTAGATGGCCAGGAACGCCCAGCCACGCTCCTCCACCTCGGTGTGGATGCGGTAGAGGTCCTGGGGGTCGATGTTGTAGCGGTAGGGGCTCGCTTCGGCGTTGACGGCGCGGTAGAGCCGGAGCGCGCGCCCCTCCTTGCCCGCCAGGATGCCGCAGCACTCGTTAGGCGCCTCGGCGCGGGCGTGGTCGATGATCTCTTCGGCGTACCGTCGCGGGAGTGTGAACACCCTCGGCCCTACTCCGCCGGCGGGAATCGCGGCTCCCAAAGCCCCGTCGAAAGGTACTTCCAGCCGCCGTCGCCCAGGAGGAGCACGAAGTTCCCTTTCTCGAAGCCCTCGGCCACCTTGCGGGCGGCGTGGAGAACCGCCCCTGAAGAGACACCCGCGAAGATCCCCTCCCTCTGGGCGAGCTCCCGCGTGGCGGCGAAAGCGTCCTCCGAGGAGACGATGATCCGCTCGTCGATCACGGAGAGGTCGAGCACGGGGGGCTGGAAGCCCTCCATCGTGTGCAGCCCTTCGATCAGGTCACCCGGCGCCGGCTCCACACAGAACACCTTTGTCCCTCCGCGCCGCTCCTTCAGGTAGCGGCCAACGCCGCTGAGGGTGCCGCCGGTGCCGGCGCCGGCCACGAAGACATCCACCTCCGGCAGGTCGTTGAGGATCTCGGGGCCGGTGGTCTCATAGTGAGCGAGGGGGTTGTCCGGGTTGCTGAACTGGCTGGCCAGGAAGCAGGAGGGGCTATCCGCGGCCATCTGCGCCGCCAGCTCTATCGCCCCGTCGGTATACCGCTCGCCCGGCGTATGGATCACCTCGGCCCCAAAGGCGCACATCACCAGCGTTCGCTCCCGGCTGACGTTGTCCGGCATCACCACTTTCGCCGGATAGCCCTTGATGCGGGCGATCATGGCCAGAGAGACGCCGGTGTTGCCGCTCGTAGCCTCCAGTACGGTCATCCCCGGCCTCAGGTCGCCCCGCTTCTCCGCCCGCTCGATCATGAACAGGGCGATGCGGTCCTTGAGGCTGCCGCTCGGGTTCTGGCCTTCCAGCTTGGCGAAGAAGCGGATTCCCGGCCGCGGCGCCAGGCGTGGCATCTCCACCAGGGGGGTCTTGCCGATAGTGTCGATTAGCTGCTCGCAAAGCATGGGAGTCTCACCTGCCGGCGGTCGCGCCGCAGAACTCTTCGTAGTCGATGAGCGTCTTGACCGTCGGGTTGTCGCCGCAGACGGGGCAGTTGGGGTCGCGCCTGATCCGCACCTGCCGGAACTCCATCGCCAGAACATCGAACAGGAGGAGGCGCCCGCTGAGCGATTCGCCTATCCCCAGGATGAGCTTGATCGCCTCCGCCGCCTGGATGGGGCCTATGACCGCCGGCACTATGCTCAGAACGCCCGCTTCGGCGGGGGTGGGCATCAGGCCCGGCGGCGGCGGCGCGGCGTACAGGCAGCGGTAGCAGCCTCTGCCCGGCAGGAACACGGTGCACTGCCCTTCGTAGGCAAGGATGCTGGCCTCTATCATCGGCTTGCCGAGTAAGACGCAGGCGTCGTTTATGAGGTAGCGCGTGGGAAGATTGTCCACGGCGGCGACCACCATGTCGTAGTCGCCGATGATCTGCAGGGCGTTCTCCGGGGTGAGCCGCGCCTGGTGCGCGATCACCCTGACATCGGGGTTGTTGTCGGCGATGCTCTCCTGCGCCGATACCGCCTTGGGCCGGCCGAGGTCGTGCATGTGATGGAGCATCTGTCGGGGAAGGTTGGAGATGTCCACCACGTCGAACTCGACGATGCCCAGGGTGCCGACGCCGGCCCCCGCCAGGTACATCAGCACCGGCGACCCCAGTCCGCCCGTACCCACCACCAGTACTCTGGCCGCCAGCAGCTTCCGCTGTCCTTCCTCGCCCCAATGGGGGAGGACGATGTGACGGGAGTAGCGCTGCCGCTGCTCCGGCGTGAGGGAGGACCCGGGCGCGGCGTCGCCGCCCCCGGCGCTGGCGGGGATGATCGCTACCCTGTCGCCGTCGTGCAGCGGTGTGGTCAGCCCTTTCAAAGAAGCTATCTCCTGGCTGTTCACGTAGATCCTGATGTGAGGCGGTATCTGGCCCTGTCTGTCGAACAGGAAGCCGTGGAAGCCGGGAAACTTTCTCTCCAGGTCATCCAGCAGCTCGGCCACGTCCCTCCCGTCGCCGTCGATGTCGGCCCGACCGCCGGTGAGCCTTCGGAACGGGGCGGGGATGTGGACCTCCACCGCCATAGGGAACCTCCTCACTATACTATGATAACGCGCGACGCCTCTTCCTGTTGCTGCCTGCGGAGCACATGCCCCGATGAGAGGCGCCGGCAATAGGGCGCGGGCCTGGGCATGAGGGATAAGAGGCGACCCCCTCTTAGCCGCCGGCCACGGCGGGCACGATGCTCACCTCGTCTCCGGCCTTGAGGGGCGTCTCCAGCCCCGACAGAAAGCGCACGTCGTCGCCGTTGACGTAGATGTTGATGAAGCGGCGCAGCTCACCGCTCGCCTCGCACAACCGCTCCTTGATCCCCGGATGCTGGCTTTCCAGATTGTCGATACACTCCCCGAGACTGCCTCCGCTCGCGCTCACCAGGTCCTGATCGGCGGTGAGGCCGCGCAGAGGAGCGGGGATTCGTACGCTGATGCTCAAAGGTTTCCTCCCTGTCTTTCCCAGTTGAGGGCTGTCGCTCTCAGGGGAAGCAGGCGACAGGTACGGCCCCGTTGCGCGGCCCGCCTATCCCTCGATGATGTCGCCCTGAACCGGGTCCACCCGCACGCCCTTGGAGGCGACCCACTCGAGGCCGCGCTCGATCTCAGCCAGCTCGCCGTCGAGCTCGAGGATGACCCAGCCGCGGTCCTCGGTGACATCCGCCCGCCGGATGTTGGTCACCAGATTGAAGCTCTTCCCCAGCTCATAGATGATGGGAAGGGTTATCAGCTCCTGGGGGAAGGTGAACTTCACACGTTGTCTTGCCATCTTCTTCACCTCACGCAGTCACCTTTCGCTCGCCGATCGCCTGCTCGAAAGAGGCGACGGTGGGCGACACGTGAACCGCCTCTCCTATCTTACCAACGACCGCCTCCTGGGTCTTGGGGCCGGCGCCGGTGATGAACGCCACCACCAGCTCGTCGGGGGCGATACGCCCCGATTCCGCCAGCCGCTTGAGGCCGGCCACCGTCACGCCGCCGGCGTTCTCGGCGAAGATCCCCTCGCTCTCGGCGAGCAGCTTGATGCCGTCTATGACCTCCTCGTCGCTGGCGGCCACCGCCGAGCCGCCGGAATCCCCTATCGCCTGCAGAGCGTAGTAGCCGTCGGCGGGGTTGCCGATCGCCAGCGACTTGACGATCGTGTTGGGCTTGACCGGTCGGACGCTCAGCGTGCCGGCCTGCCAGGCATTGACGATGGGAGCGCAGCCGGCCGCCTGGGCTCCCGAGACCTTGGTCTGCACGCTGTCGATCAGCCACAGTTTGGCCAGTTCGTCCAGCCCCTTCCAGATCTTGGTGATGAGGGAGCCGCTGGCCATGGGAACGACACAGTGGTCGGGGGCTCGCCAGCCCAATTGTTCCGCTACCTCGTAGGCCAGGGTCTTGCTCCCGTCGGCGTAGTAGGGACGGACGTTGATGTTGACGAAGGCCCATTCATACTTGTCGGCCAGCTCAGAGCAGAGGCGGTTGACCTCGTCGTAGCCGCCATCGACGGCCACCAGGGTGGCGCCGTATATGGCCGAGCCCAGGAGCTTGCCCGGCTCCAGGTCGGCGGGCACGAAGACAATTGCCTTCATGCCTGCCCTGGCGGCGTGGGCGGCGACGGAGTTGGCCAGATTGCCCGTGGAGGCGCAGGCCAGGGTATCGAAGCCGAACTCCAGGGCCTTGGTGCTGGCCACCGCCACCACCCGGTCCTTGAACGACCAACTGGGGTTCACGCAGTCGTTTTTGATGTAGAGGTGGCGCAGCCCCAGCGCCTCGGCGAGGTTGCGGGCGCGCA
>DAOUEO010000123.1:0-3048 GCA_034430455.1 Dehalococcoidia bacterium
ATGAGGACGGAAGCAGCCTTACGCTGGTCGCATCCTTCCCCTCGCTGGTTGTTGGCGGACGGCGTATATCCATATCGGACAGCCCGGACCAGCCGCCCCCAGGCGAATTTGCCCCGCCGGGTGGGACGCTCATCTCACCCTACCGGATAGCGCTCGCGGTTTCCGAGGACACCATCGCGCGGGCGTGGCTGGACCTGCTCCCCTGGCTGGCGTTGGCGGCCGCCATAGCCCTGCCCGTCGCGGTTGCGTTCGCGGTCGTCCTCGCCCGCAACGTCACGCGGCCGCTGAGCCGGTTGACGGCGGCCGCCGACCAGATGGCGGAGGGCAACTTCGACATCGACGTTCCCACCAACCGCGGCGACGAAGTGGGCCACCTATCCCGGGCGTTCTCGTCCATGGCAACCAAGGTAGGAGAGGCGCACACGGAGATGCGCGTCCTGGTGGCGAACGTCTCCCATGACATGAGGACGCCGCTGACATCGATACTCGGCTTCGCCCAGGCGCTGCGGAGCGGCGTCCTGACGGGCGAGGCGGAATCGCAGCACGCCGGCGAAGTGATCCACGATGAAGTGACCAGGCTGTCGTCGCGCCTGGACGACCTGCTGTTCCTGTCCGAGATCGAGTCGGGCCAGGCTGTGCTGCAGCGTGGGGATGTAGACCTGCGGGCGCTGGTGGGCGACGTCGTCGACCGGGTGCTCTCCGGGCTGCCGGAGCGGGGCGTGGCCGTCGTCGTGAACGTGGCCGAGAACGTCACCGTCTCTGCCGACCGGACCAAGCTGGAGCGGACGCTGGAGAACCTGCTCGACAACGCGCGCAAGTTCACGCCGCCCGGCGGAGAGATACAGATCCGGAGTCCGGCCGGTAGCGACGGCGGAGAGGTCTGCATAGAAGTGGCCAACTCGGCCCCGGACGTCGACCCGGAGGAGTTGCCCCGCCTGTTCGAGCGGTTCTACCGGCGTGACCGCGGTCAGCCCGGACGCTCGGCGGGAACGGGGCTTGGCCTTCCCATCGCGCGCGACCTCATCCAGATGCATGGCGGCGCTCTGGAGGCCTCTTTGCGCCCCGGGGAGATCGTCTTCACGATCAGCCTGCCCCGCCGCCGGGATTGATCCCACTCGCGACGCCGGGGCGCCTTCTCTGGGGAAGGATGCCGGTGGTACCCCCAGGGGAAATCGAATCCCCGTTTCCACCTTGAAAGGGTGGCGTCCTAGGCCACTAGACGATGGGGGCCCAACTCACTCTAGCACCCACCTGTCCGGCCCCGCAAACGGAATCGGGCGGCGGCCGCGAACGGTGGTCGCCGGCTCACGTCCCCCCTCGGGCTTCCCTGTCATCCTCCAGGCTCTGCTGGAGGCCGGAAGCCGCCGCGGGCGGCGTGATGCCTATTCGTTTAAGAAGTCCAGGCCCTGGCACTCGGGCTCGTTCGCGAACGCATCCTGGTACTCCGACGGCAGGTCCGAAACCGACCCGAACGGCTGGTCCATTCCCTCGAGATCCGGCTGCAGGTCGGTGAGCTCATTCATCGCCTCCTCCAGAGGCTTGTTCAGGATGTCCTTCAGCTCCCCGAACAGCTCGGCTGCCATCTCCAAGCCCGCCACCGTGTCGTCGTGCCAGTCCTTGACCTCTGATGGCGGCTTGATCTTGTCGAGATCGTCGGCCATGGCCTCGATGAGGGGTTGCGCCTTGGCGATCGCGTCCTGCATCTCACCCGGGTCCTCCGCATTCTCCAAAGCCGAGCCCCCGAACAGAGCCTCCCCCTCAGCGTAGTGCTTTCCGACGGCCTGACATACCGCCTTCGCGTACTCGTCGGGGCCGGAGACTTCCTTCTCGTCGCCGTCGCCGCCGCAGCTCACGCTCAGGCCCATTAGCACCAACACCGCGGTGGATATCGCCAAGACCCTCGCCCACTTACTGATCTTCACAGTGCGTTGCTCCTTCCTTGCTTCTGTCCTCGTTCTGGCCGTTTCCCAAGAAGGCTCGAATCTCCCTTCGATGCCGGGACTTGGGTGCCCTCGACCTCCCACTATACGACGAAAGCGCTGCCCAGTCCAACGCCCGTAGTCGTATGTCGGTAGCGCCCCAGCTGTCTCAAGATGCTGCCGTTGGCTGATCTCCTGTTGCCTGTCGCCGCCATCCATTCGTTGCCCCCCCTCGATGTCGGTGCTATCATCGTAGAAAACCAACAGGGGACATGCCAGGCTTCCAGAGTGACGGAAGGTAGAGCGACACTGGAGAACGATGAGTCCCGCGGCCGGAGTTCGCCCTGGGCTCGATTACGCAACGACCTCCTCTTCTTCCTCATAGCCGCCCTGGTTGTGGCGCTCGACCAGCTCACCAAATACGCCATCCGCTCCAACCTGCTCCCCGGCGAGACGGGCATCGACTGGCACTTCGTCCGTATCATCCGCGTGACCAATACGGGCGCCGCTTTCGGCATCCTGCAGGGGCAGGGCGTCTTCCTTATCATCACCACCCTCCTCGGCCTTGCCGCCATCATCATCTACTATCTCTATCCGCCCATGGAACACGGACTCCTCCGACTCGCCCTCGGCCTGCAACTGGGCGGCGCAGTCGGAAACCTGACCGACCGTGTGCGTCTGGGTGGCGTAACCGACTTCATCGACTTCCGCTACTGGCCGGCCTTCAACGTCGCCGACTCCGCCATCGTTGTCGGCGTGGCGACCGTCGTCGGATTCTTCGTCCTCAGCGAGACGCTATGGCAGCGAGAGAAGACGACCTGAGAGAGCGGCTCTTCGATATCGTAGTCCAGGAAGAGGAAACCGAGCGTCTCGACCTCTACGTGGCCCATCACTGCCCCGACGTGTCCCGCTCCCGCGCCCACCGCCTGATCGAAGAGGGCCATGTGACCGTCAACGGGCGTGTCGCCAAGCCCTCGCGGCCCCTCCAGCGGGGCGACCGCGTCGTCGTGCGCGTCCCGCCGCCGTCGCCGCTCGACCTCGTGCCGGAGGCGATCCCCCTCTCGGTTGTCTACGAAGACCGCGACCTCTTGGTCATCGACAAGCCGGCGGGATTGGCCGTTCACCCCGG
>DAOUEO010000124.1:0-3710 GCA_034430455.1 Dehalococcoidia bacterium
GGGCCTTCAGGATGGGGTCCATAAGGCGTGAGAAGGAGGGAGTATTCTCATGACAGAGGAGCGAAAGGGCATCGTCGGCTCCGTGAAGGGTAGCATCATCGAGGCTATCCGCGGCGTTGGGGAGATAGTCGACGCCGTCGTGGACACGGTCAGTGGCACCCTGGTCAATACCATCCAGAAGACGGGGGCAGTGGGGGCGGCTCTCACCTCGGCCGTGACGGACGTAGTTAGCGGCGCCATCCAGGGCACCGCCGAGGTGGGCGGTGACATCGGCGCCGCCGCCAAGGGCGCGGTCCTCGGGGTTCTGCGCGGCACTAAGGAAGTGGGCGGCGAGGCTATGGACACCATCGGTGTCAGCGCCGGTACCGCCGTCAAGACCACCGCCGAGGTGGGGGGCGACGTAGGGTCAGCCGCCAAGGGCGCTGTCGAGGGAGCCATCGCTGGAGCGAAGGAGATAGGCCTCGACGCGGAGGAGGCCGCTTCGGCGGCAGCCAGCGGCGCCCTCAAGGCAGCCGGAGATGTCAGCACGACGGCTGTGGAGCAGGTGCGCAGGGCACTCACCGGTACCATATCCGGTGTGAAGGTCGTCCTCAAAGAGCCCTTCAAGTAGTAGGGGGGCTATCCGGCCCCGTGCTCCAGCGAGCGGGTGGGCGGGTGGGAGCAACCACGCTCATGTTACGGCGACAACGCCGACGCTGCCCACGCACGCATCGCGTCGCACTGACAAAGCCTCGCCGCTGCGGCTGTCGCTTGCACCATACATAACAGTGAGAACGGCGGTGTTATTGAATCTGAGGAGCCGCCAGAAGCCCGCAGCAATCAGCGAAAATCGGCTGTTTCCAGACTCGGCGAGGGCCCGGTCCGGGGTTGACATTGTTTCGCGGCGCTGTAGTAGTATGCCGTGTGGTCGTGCTAGACGGGGAGCTAGCGGTGCCCTGTACCCGCAATCCGCTATAGCGGGGTTGAATTCCCGCTCGAGGTCTTAGGCTTCGAGGGTACCGGCGCCGTGGCGCAGCGTTGAAAACCTGGTCTTGCGCAGCGAAGCCCTATGAACCCCGTCAGGTCCGGAAGGAAGCAGCGGTAAATAGCGGTATTCGGGTGCCGCAGGGCAACCGGGTTCGAGCCAGCGAACGGTGTTGGGCCCGCGGACCGGATCGAAAGTGGGTGCACGACCGCTCTTTGATGCCTGCTCCGCTGTTTTGAAGGGAGGTTGCTTGCCCGATAAACGTAACGGAGCGCGAATGCCCTCCCGAGCTCGGGCTAGGTGGCTGCCCGGGGCTCTCCCAACATCAACCCGCGTTCCCTCCCTCACCACTCACAGCGCGTTTCTCGTCGCGCTCGCGCTCATCGCCGCCATCGCCTTCCTGCTCTTCCCCGCCCGCCGCATCGTTGTGGTGGCGGACGGTGTTGAGCGGACAGTGGTGAGCCACCAGAGGTCGGACGCCGCGATAGTGCGTCAGGTCGGCCTCGCTCTGTCTCCGGGAGACGCCGTCGTCAGGGGGGAGACCGCGGACGGCAGGCCATTGTTGGCCGTGCAGCAGGCTATCCCTGTGATCGCTGAGGTGGACGGCCGTCTCGTCTACTGGCGGACGCGCGCCGATACGGTTGAAGGGGCCCTCGCCGAGATCGGCGTCACCAGCGGCGATGAGGACAGCCTCTTCATCAACGATCTCCGCGTCGCCCCCTGGGAATCGCTCACGCGGAACTCGGCGCTAATGGTGAGCAGCGTTCGGGGTCTCGTGGGGGCACTGAAGGCCGAGCCCCTCGTCCTCGATCAGCCTCTCACGATCACCGTGCGCCGGGCGGTGCCCTTCATGGTGGTCGAGGACGGGCACAGCCTCAGCCTCCGTTCGAGCGCGCTCAGCCTCTCCGCGGCGCTGCGGGAGAACGGGATAGTCCTGCGGCCCGGCGATCTTGTCCTTCCCGACCTCGACGCGCCGCTGGCCGCCGGCCTGTCCGTCTACGTCCACCACGCCGACAAGGTGAGCGTCTTCCTTCCCGAGGGCGATGCCGTGATCTACAGCCGCGCTTCCACCGTCGAGGACGCGCTCGCTGAGGCGGGGATGCCTTTGGGCGAGCGGGACCGCGTCGAGCCGTCTCGGGACGCGCCGCTGGAGGACGGCATGGATGTCTACGTCTACCGGGTCGACGTCGGGAAGTTCGTCGAGGACGAGGAGATACCTTTCAATACCGTTGCCCGCGCCGACCCCGACCTGCAATGGGGCACCACCCGTCGCGCGGCTGGGCAGGAGGGCGTTCTCCGCCGCGAGTACGAGGTCACCTACGAGAACGGCGAAGAGGTGGGGAGGACGTTCTCTCGGGAGTGGGTGGAGCGCGAGCCCGTCGATGCCGTCGTCTATTACTCGGGCCAGGACGGCGTGAGCGCGGCGGGCATCCCCGAAGGCCTGCAGGTAGCCCAGGTGATGCATGTCTACGCCACCTGGTACAGTCCCGCCTCCTCCGGCAAGTCGCCCTCGTCGCCGGGCTACGGGATGACCTCCACCGGCGTCGAGGTCACCAGGGGCATTGTCGCGGTGGATCCGAGCGTGATACCATACGGTACGCGGATGTATATCCCGGGCTACGGCATGGGGGTGGCCGCCGACTGCGGCGGCGCCGTCAAGGGGAACATCATCGATTTGGGATATCCCGATGGGGTCACCCCGAACTGGAGTTCGCGCTGGATCGACATCTACATCCTTGACCCCTAGCCGACATCAGAAGCCGTCAGGGCGGCGAAGGGGCGTCGCCGCCGTTCGTTCCTCCGGTCATCGCTCTACCCCCTCTCCTCCTCGTGAGCTCCTAGAGGCGGGGCTGGCTGCCCGCAAGGCCCTGGGACAGCATTTCCTCAGGGACCGCCGGATACTGAGGCGGATCGTGGCGGCGGCCGCGCTCTCCCCCGAAGACACTGTCGTGGAGGTCGGCGCCGGCCTGGGGGTGCTGACGGAGCAGCTCGCGAGACGGGCCCGCAATGTCGTCGCCGTGGAGGTGGACGAGGGGCTCTGCGGTTATCTGCGCCGTCGCTTCGAGTCCTACGCCAACCTCTCGCTGGTCAACGCTGACATCCGCTCCATGACCCCCTCCCAACTGCTCGCGGCGGCGGGCGCCCAGGCGCCGTATCTGGTCGTCGCCAATCTCCCCTTCTACATCGCGGCGCCGGTGCTGCGCCATTTCCTGGAGGCGTCGGAGCCCCCCTCGCGGCTGGTCGTCATGGTGCAGAAGGAGGTGGCGGAGAGCATCGTGGCGGGTCCCGGCCGCCAGAGCCTGCTGGGGTTGAGCGTGCAGCTCTACGCGTCGCCCAGGCTGCTGTTCACCGTCCCGCCCTCCGCCTTCTACCCCCCGCCGAAGGTGCATTCGGCGGTGCTGCGGATCGACATGCGGGAGAGGCCGGCGGTGGCGGTCGACGACCGGGAGCGCTTCTTTCGCTTCTTGAGGGCGGGCTTCAGCGCCCCCCGGAAGCAGCTCCGCAACGCCCTCAGCCACGCCCTGGCCCTCGATCCGGGGGCCGTGGCGTCGCTGATGACCGGCGCGGGCGTCGACCCGCGACTGCGGGCGCAGGCGCTAGGCCTGGAGGAGTGGGCGTCGCTGTACCGCGCATTCGCGGGGGCGCCTCCGGGGAGGGAAGAGGGGGAGGAGCGCCGGTGAGGCTGCACCTGCTCGCGCCCGCTAAGGTGAACTGGACGCTGGAGGTCCTGGGCCGCCGCGAGGAC
>DAOUEO010000125.1:0-16264 GCA_034430455.1 Dehalococcoidia bacterium
CAGCGCCTTCTGTCAATAGGGCTCGTCCTAAGAAACGCAACAACCCCTGTTTGGGTCCCCTCCCGAGCCGCGGCGGCCTAGCCCAGACGGATGCCCGGCGCGGGGAACCGGCTGCAAAGCTCCTTCACCTCGCCGCGGACGCGCTCCACCGTCCGCTCGTCGTCCACGTTGGTGATGACCTCGTCGATCCAGGCGACGATCTGCCGCATCTCCGGCTCCTTCATCCCCCGCGAGGTCACCGCCGGGCTGCCGAGGCGTATTCCGCTGGGGCTGAACGGCTTTCTGGGGTCATAGGGGACGGTGTTGGAGTTGACGACGATCCCCGCCCTGTCCAGCGTCTGCGCCGCCTTCTTGCCGATGACGCCCTTGTTCGTGAGGTCGATCACGATGAGGTGATTGTCCGTCCCGCCGGTGATGAGGTCGAATCCGCGCTCCAGCAGCTCGCCGGCCATCGCCTTGGCGTTGCGCACGATCTGTTTTCCGTACTCCTTGAACTGCGGCGTCTCCGCCTCCTTGAGGGCGACGGCGATGCCGGCGATGCTGTGATCGTGGGGCCCACCCTGAAGGCCCGGGGACACCGCCTGGTCGATGGCCGGCGCGTGCTCCGAGCCACACAGGATCATGGCTCCGCGAGGCCCTCTCAGGGTCTTGTGCGTCGTAGTCGTGATGACGTCGGCGTAGGGTTTGGGGTCCTGGTGGACGCCGGCGACGATGAGTCCGGCGATGTGGGCGATGTCGGCGAGGAAGTAGCCGCCGATCTCTTTGGCGATCTCGCCGAAAGCCTGAAAATCGTACTCCCTGGGGTAGGCGGTGGCCCCGGCGACGATTATCTTCGGTCGTTCCTTCTTCGCCAGCGCGCGGACGGCGTCATAGTCAATGAGATGGGTCTTCTTGTCCACGGTGTACTGGACTGACCGGTAGAATCGAGAGGAGAAGCTCACCTCCCAGCCGTGGGTGAGATGGCCGCCGTGGGGCAGGGCGAGGCCCATGATGGTGTCGCCGGGCTCCAGCAGGGCATAATAGACAGCCATGTTGGCCGGCGATCCGGAGTGAGGCTGGACATTGGCGTGCTCTACCCCGAACAGGCTCTTTGCCCGCTCGATGGCCAGCTCTTCCACCTGGTCGACGTACCGCTGACCCTCATAGTAGCGCTTGCCGGGGTAACCCTCGGAGTACTTGTTCATGAGGACCGATCCCACCGCCTCCATCACCGCCGCCGAAGCGTAGTTCTCGGAAGGGATCAGCCTCAGTGTCTCGAACTCGTACTGCTCCTCGGCCCTTATGAGGGAGCGCATCTCCGGGTCAGTCGCCTGCAGGTCTGGCAATGGGATCCTCCTTCGTCCTCGTCGGCCTGGCTCTGGGAAAGGGCAAGGGAATGCCGTCGACCGCCCTACTGGCCGGGAGGCGGCCCCGCGCTCGGCCGGCCCCGTCCGTCGCGCCGGCGGCGTCGGCGTCGCGGCCTGCCCCCGGCCCCCTTGGGAGTCTCGCCCGCGGCGGGCGGCGCCTGAGCAGCCCTGGCCGCCGAGGGCTTTGTCTCGGGGCGCGGCGCCGTGGTCTCTTCCTCGACCTCCGCCGGCCGGACGGCTGTTCCGTACTGGCCCCGCAGCTCCTCGATGGGCATCTCAACCTTGGTGAGACCGTCCACCATCTGGAGAAAGACGCTCTGCTTGGGGACGTTGATGCCGGTAAGCTTGGCCTTCCCCGCCGGGGTGGAGACGAACTGCCCTATCTTCGGCAACTGCCCCTTTACCTCGCGATACAGCTCGTGCTCATAGGCGAGACAACAGAGGAGACGGCCGCACACCCCCGATATCTTGGCGGGATTGAGGGGCACGTCCTGCTCCTTCGCCATCCGGATCGAAATGGAGGGGAAGCTGGTCAGCCAGGAGCGACAGCAAAGGCGATAGCCGCACTGCCCGATCCCGCCCGCCAGCTTGGCCCGATCCCGCTCGCCGACCTGGAGGAGCTGGACCCGCTTGTTCAGACTGGAAGCGAGGTCGCGGACCAGATTCCGAAAGTCCACCCGCTGCTCGGCCGTGAAATAGAGGGTGAGCTGCGAGCCCTCCAGGTTGGAGTCTCCCCCCACGAGGCGCATCGGCAGGTCATGCTCCGCCACCTTCTCCCGCGCCACCTCGAGGTCCCGCCGGACGGCCTCCTTGAGCGAATCGGCTTGCTCCAGGTCGCTGCTCTCAGCGATCCGCAGGACCGGGTTCAGGGACCCGCTGATCTCGCTGGCCACGACCTGGTCGGGGGCTATCACCACCCTCGCCACCTCGGAGCCCTGCGCTGTCTGCACGACCACGCGCTCCCCCACCTCCAGGGAGAACCCGCCGGCGTCGAAGTAGAAAACCCTGCCCGCCTCCTTGAATCGAACCCCTACGATTGCTTGCGCTGCCTCCGGTTCTTCCGTCATATTCGTCTCGCCCGCAGGACAGGGGCGCCGGCGCTGCATGATGCCAGCCCAGCGCTATCTCCTCTCCTAGACAGGGGAGCTGCTCTCCTTTCTGGAAACCGGCGCCGTCAGGTCAAGCATCAGCACCTCCAGCGCCAGTTGAGCGTTCACGTTGTCCAGCAGGTACTGTCGCGTCCTGGCTATACTCTCCAGGAAAGACTTCGCCTTTCCTATACTGTATTTTCTCGCTACCAGGCCCAGTCTGTCCAGGCTGTTGACGTTGGTCACGATGTCGGTGCACCCCGAAGCCACGAGCAGCACGTCCCGCCACCACTCCTGCCACAGGTCGAGCGCCCCCAGGACGCCTTCCCGGTCCCGATAGAAGCGGGAGGCGAGCTGCGAGGCGTAGGCAAACCGCTCATCGCGGCCGGCCGCGGCGAGACGGTACACCTCCTCCAGCGCCGCTTCGCGGGCGGGCAGCCACGTCTCGTCCTCCCAGGCTGTCACCGCCCAGCCCAGGCGGCCGCCGCTCAGGCGGGCCAGCAGCTCGGCATCGTCGGCCGGCAGCGACCACTCCTCCCGCAGCGCCTGCGCCACCCGGGCCACGGGCAGGGAGGCGAACGGTATCTGCCGGCAGCGCGAAAGCACCGTGGGCAGGAGAGCGCCCTGGCGGCTGGTGACCAGGATCAGGATCAGCGACGGCGGAGGCTCCTCCAGGGTCTTCAAGAAGGCGTTGGAGGCCTCGACGTTGAGGGCGTCCGCCGGGTCGACGATGATGACCCGATACCGTCCCTCGAACGGCGTCCGGCTCGCCAGCCTCTCCAGCCGCCGCACCTGGCAGATGCGGATATCCTTGGAGCCGTCGGCGGAGTGGTCCTTGTGATCGGGCCCGGACTCCTCGCACAGCCCGCCGACGGTCACGACCTCCACATCCGGGTGCTTCCCTTCTTCGATCAGGTGGCACTGCCGGCAACGGCGGCATGGTGGGTCTTCGCCGCTGCAGTTCAGGGCCTGGGCGAACCGCAGCGCCGTGGTGGACTTGCCGACCTGGGCGGGGCCGCTGAAGAGATAGGCATGGGAGAGGCGCCCCTGAGAGAGCCCCTGCGCCAGCGTCGCCACCGCCCGTTCCTGTCCGATGATCGTCCACACTCTGTCAACTCCCTGTCGGCGCTACACCTCGCAGCGCAGGAGGTCGTCATAGCTCTCGCGCCGCCGCACCAGCCGCGCCCGCCCGTCCCCGACGAACACGATCGGCGGTCGCAGCGAGGCGTTGTAGTTGCTCGCCAGCGGCAGGCAGTAGGCGCCCGCCCCCGGCACGGCCAGGAGGTCGCCCGCCCAGAGCCGGGGCAGGTCGGCGTCCCGGATGAGAATGTCGCCCGACTCGCAGAACTTGCCCGCGATCGTCACCCGCTCCTGGTGCTCCCCCTCCAGGCGGTTCGCCACCAGCGCCTCATAGGCCGCCCCGTACAGGGCAGGGCGGATGTTGTCTGCCATGCCGCCGTCGACGGCGACGTACGTCCGCACCCCCGGTATCTCCTTGCGCGCCCCCACACTGTAGAGGGCCACGCCGGCCCGGCCGACGAGGGAACGGCCCGGCTCCACCGTCAGCCCCGGCAAGGGCAGGCTCTGCCGTTCGCAGGCCTCCTTCAGGGCCGAGACGACGGCCTCGGCGCACGCCGCCCGCGACGGCGCCGGGGCGTCGCGGGTGTACTGGATGGCGAAGCCACCGCCGGGGCTGAACAGCCGCATCTCGAAGCCGTGACGCTCCTTCATGCTGGCGGCAAACTCAAGCACGACCCGACAGGTCTGCCGGTGGGGTTCCGTCTCGAAGATCTGGGAGCCGATGTGCGCGTGCAGCCCCGCCAGCTCCAGTCCCGGCGATGCCATCAGGTTCAGCATCGCCTCCTCGGCCTGTCCGGTGGCTATGGCGACGCCGAACTTGCTGTCGAGGGCGCCGGTAGCGACGTACTCGTGAGTGTGGGGGTCGATGTTGGGGGAGACCCGCAGCAGGACCGGCTGCCGCCTCTTCAGGTCGAGGGCGATGTCGTTGAGCAGCACCGCCTCGTGGAAGTTGTCGATGACAACGTAGCCCACTCCCGCCGCCAGCGCCTCCCGTAGCTCCTGGGCCGACTTGTTGTTGCCGTGAAAGTAGACCCGTTCCATCGGGAAATCGGCTGAGCGGGCTATCGCCAGCTCTCCCCCTGAGGCGACGTCCAGCCCCAGCCCCTCCTCCGCCATGAGACGGGCGAGGGCGCGGCCGAGGTACGCCTTGGCGGCGTAGATGACTGTTGTCTCCTCATGGCGGGAGCGGAACTCGCCCAGCCATTCGCGGCAGCCCTCACGAAGCTCGACCTCGTCGAAGACGTAGAGAGGGGTGCCGAACTCGCGCGCGAGCTCAACCATGTCGCAGCCGCCGACGGTCAGGTGGCCCTCCGCCGTGGCGCCCGCCGTGCGCGGCAGGATGGGGACGAAGGCAGGATCAATAGACATAAGTCCGCATCCGGGAAGAGCAAAGGATATGGTGACCTATGCGAGAATTATACGATCGGCGGATGGCAGGGTCTAGGTACGGGGGCTTCCCTCTAGCCCCGCAGCCGGCAAGCGACCTCGTCCCCCTCCTCCCTCATCTCTACCCTGCCCTCGCGCTGCAGCTTGTGGAGATGAGATAGTATCTGCCCGCGGGCCATTCGCTCCAGATGGGGGCTCAGCTCCGGATATATCTCCCGCATGAGCTCGCTCAGCCTCTCCTTCCCCTGGCCGATGAGGGCGAGCACCTGGTCATCGCGCTGCCGCCGGTGGTCGATCAGCTCCTGTATCTTGCGGCTCGGCTCCCGGATGATGGGGCCGTGGCCGGGGCAGATGAGGATGGCGTCGAGCGCCTGCATTCTCCGCAGCGAGTCCAGGTACTGCGCCATGTCGCCCCTGGGCGGCGGCGGGATGGCGGTGGTGCCGGTACCGAGGACGTTGTCGCCGCTGAACAGCACCCGCTCCTCCTCCAGAAAGAGGCAGATGTGGCCGGGGCTGTGGCCCGGCGTATGCACGACGCGCAAGGTAAGCGAGCCCACGGACAGGGCGTCGCCGTCCCCGACGGTGAGGTCGGCCGTGGCCTTGGCCGCTTCCCGGCGCAGTATCCGCTGTTCCAAGCTCTCCCCCGATGAGACGCGCTCCGCCGCCTCGTGAAGGAGTCGCGCCTCCAGCGGGTGCATGGCGATGCGGGCCCCCGTCGCCTCCGCGAGGCGGTGGGCGCCGCCGGCGTGGTCCAGGTGATGGTGGGTGATGACTATCAGGTCGACGCGGGGGCTACCCATGCCCTTGAGATAGTCGAGGCGGCTGCTCAGCGAGCCGTCGTCGGGAAAGCCACCGTCGATCAGGATGGCCTGTCCCGAATCGACCACGAGAAAGACGTTGGGAGAGTAGGCGTCCGAGTAGGGCTTGACGTTGACGCGCAGGAGGTGAACGGTCGCTGTGACCTGCATGGCCGGCTCCTTCCCGATCCTCGACAGACAGCACCTATTGTACTGGTCTATTCAGGGCACAGCGATGATACCACTATCGGGCGGTGCAAGTGGCGATACGTGCTGTTCGCCTCGCGGGAGCAGCCGCAGGACCTCTGCCGCGATGCAGCCGGGCAGCGATCGTAAGACGCGAAGAGGCCCCTGAAAAAGACGATGACCCGTGCGGGCCATGCCCCTTGGGTCGCGTTCAGAAAGGGAGTTACAGACGGTCGCCGCGAATGCTGTGGGAGAGCTACGCCGCTCTCTCAGCGGGGGATCGAGGACAGGTGGTATTGCCACCCAAAGACTTCGCCTGGTACAGCGCCCCATCCGCCCTCTTTATGAGTTCGGCCGGCGTCTCGCCGGCGCCCTTATCATACTCCGCCACCCCCAAACTCACCCTCACTCCTACGGTCTTTCTTCCCGACAGGCGGATCTTCTCCTTCTCCACCTTGCTCCGAAACCGCTCACCAAATTTCCATGCCGCCCGCAGTCCCGCCTCCGGCAACACGAACAAGAACTCGTCCCCTCCATACCGCCCCACGACATCCCCTCTTCGACAGCTCCAGCGCGCTATCTGGGCCAGCCGCACCAGCACCTCATCCCCCGCGTCGTGCCCATACCCGTCGTTTACCCCCTTCAGCCCATCGACGTCCACCATCGCCACGCTCAACCGCTTTCCCTGCCGCTCCGCCCGCGCGCACTCACCCTCTATCACCTCCTCAGCGTAGCGGCGGTTAGGAACACCTGTGAGGGCATCGGTTCTTGCCAGGCGGTGCTGGATCTCCATTCTTGCCCGGAGCTTGTCCGAGTACTCTCTCAGTTGCTTCTCCGATTCTGCGAGGGCCTTGTAGAGCTCCCGTGCCTTGAGGGCGACGGCTGTCTGTGCGGCGACGCCTTTCAGGAACTCCACCTCCTCCGGCGGGAAGGCGCGGGGCCGGAAGCTGGCGAGGCCCATGGAGCCCAGGATCTCATCGCCGAAGATAGTCGGAATTTCGGCCCCCGACCTCAACATGACCCATTTGTAGTAGTTGCGAACGACCTCGGGCACCAGCTCGTGGTTCTGGATGTCGGTCATTAGCACCGGCTGCCGGGTGCGGACAGCTTCCAGAAGCGCTGTGTACTGGACTAAGTCCATCATATCCAGCCACTCGCGGCCCAGCGACGTATCCTGCCAGCGGAAGCGGTTCATTACACGGATGGTGAACTCCTGCGCGGCCTCATTCCAGATGTTTAGAATCGCAATCTCATAACCGATGACATTGGCGATGGCGGTGGCCAGGTCCTCGAGGACGGATTTGGCGTCCTCAGACTGAGTGAGCACCTCAGCGGCATTGGCCAGGGCCTTCATCTGCTCCCTCTCGCGGCCTCCGCGGGCGGCGTTGAGCATGCGCTCCATGAAGAGGGTCAGGGAGGGGAGCGCCTGGTCCACGAACTCCGGTACCTCGGCATCGATGCCCTTCTGCCAGTGGCCACGAATGATCAGCATCTCCGAAGGGCTCTCGCTGGTGGGGATCCTGAGGCTGATGTACTCGCGCCCCTTAGCGCTCAAGTCGCCCGTGAGGTCCTCCACCAGGCGGTCTCGAATGTTGAACGCGACCGGCCCTTGGTACATCTCGGACCGCTGCTGCATCAACCAGAGGCCCTTTTTCTTCGTGCCGATATCGTCTCCCGACCCGCGATCGCCGCAGGTGAGCCAATCCACGTCTTCGGAGTAGACGAAGAACACCTGGGCCAAATCCAGGGCGTCACGGAGGGTGTCGGCGAGGGCGGTAAGGCTCTCCTTGGTCGCCTCGCTCGCCACCGCCATTCTGGCGAGCCGGCGCAGGCTCTCAAGCTTCTGCTTCATCAGTAGGCTCCAGAGGGCTGCCAACCTTGTCGCGCCCTCTTTATGTAGGTTCGGTCGGTTGCCTCCCTTCCTACACACCAACGCAAGGCAGGGGGCAGCAGAATTTGCGCCGGAGAACGCTTGGCACTTGGCTCTGGAATCACCTGCGCTACCCTTCCTTCACCGCTATCCGCCGGGCCGCTGCGGCGATGTAGCCTGGGGAGGGTCGTGGGACACAGAGGAGGGGCCCGGAGAAACTGTGACTGGTGTGGACTCTTCCCTCCGCCATCCTGGCAAGCCGGCGCACGGCTTCAAGCGCGCGTTTCACGGGTTGTCTCACACTAGCTGCGTATCACGTGCAATGACCGTCTATCGGTAGATCCGGCTCCTTGCACGCCGTCCTGAACGCGTCAGCGCCGAAGAGTCCCGAAACTACCGCTGAGACGATGCCATCGAAGGCTTTGCAGGGGCTGGCTTCATTTGGGGCAGGGAGAGGGGAAAAGGGGGGCGCGTGGTCTATGCAGCTCGTCTCGATGGGCGATAAGCGACGGTTCTGTTGCCCCCTCTGGACTTGGCCTCGTACATAGCCTCGTCCGCCCTCTTGATGAACGCTGACGGCTTCTGGCCGCCCTCCCTGTCAAGCTCCGCGACTCCGAGACTCACCTTCATCCGTATGCTCTGGCCAGACGACAGGGGGAAGACCTGTCTGGCTACACTGGAGCGGAATCTATCGGCAAACCTTCTCGCCGCGCTCAGGTCGGCCTCCGGCAGCACAAACAGGAGCTCATCGCCGCCAAAGCGTCCCACGACATCGCCCTGCCGGCAGCTTCGCCGTGCCAGGTCGGCCAGCTGCGCCAGGGCCTCATCGCCCGCCTTGTGGCCGTAGGTATCGTTGATCGCCTTGAACCGGTCTACGTCGGCCATCGCGACACTGAGAGCCGTCTTGTGGCGCGTCGCCCGCGCATGCTCACCCTTTACTATCTCATCCACGTACCGCCGGTTGGGTATCCCCGTCAAGGCATCGGTCCTCGCCAGACGGTGCTGGATCTCCATGCCCCCCTGAAGCTCCTGCGAGTATTGCCTCAACTGCTCCTCCGATTCGGCAAGGGCCCGGTACATGCGCACCGCCTTCAGAGCCACCGCCAGCTGAGCGGCGAATCCTTCCAGGACATCCACCTCCTGCGTCGAGAAGCTTCGCGGGCGCTGGCTGGCCACTCTCAAGGTCCCCAGGAACTCATCGTGGAAGGTGAGCGAGAACTGGGCGCCCGAGAAGATGTGCGCACTCTTGAAGAACTCGCGCCCGTAGGCCGGTATCCGCTCGTCGTTCTGGAGGTCGGACAGAAGGAGCGGCTCGCGGCTGCGCATGGCCAGCTCCAGCACCGCACGAGGGTACGTCTCGCCTTGGCTCTGTGCTCGCCAGGCCTGCCCAAGGGAGGTGTTGACCTGTGGCGCATGGTTGAGGGCGCTCATCGTGAAGCGCTCTGCTCGCTCATCGTACACATCGATGGATACAAGCTCAAAGCCGCTGGAGCGCGAGATGGCGGTGGCCAGATCCTCGAGAACCGCCTCCATGCGCTCGGAGTGTGTGAGCAGCTCAGCCGCGTTGGCCAGGGCTGTCATCTGCTCCCTCTGACGAGCCGCGCGCGAGGCGCTCAGCTCACGCTCCATCATGAGGGCCAGAGCAGGGGTGGCACACTCTACGAAGGCGAAAACGCCGTCGTCTATCTGGTGCTCCCAGGGGCCCCTGATGATCAGCATCTCGGTCGAGGTGCCGCTGCTGGGCACGGAGAACCCCGCGTAGGCCCGGCCGTCGGCATCGAGGGCGCCAGCGATATCCTCCACCCGCTCCTCGTAGATGTTGAACGCCACAGGTTCGCCGGATATCTCGATCTGGTGCTGTACCAGCCAGAGCCCCATCTGGGTTGTGTCCAGGTTATCGCCGGCGGATGAATCGCCGCAGGTCAGGAAATCCCTGTCCTGGACATAGACGAGGAATACCCTGTCGACAGCAAGGGCATCGCGAATGATATCTACAACCTGGGCAAGCCTCTTCCCGCTTGACGGGCCCTCGAAGGCAGACTTGGCCAGCTTGTGTAAGACCTCAGCCTTGTCTGGCATAATGCGCTCTATCGGGATCGGCTTCTCATCCCCGATCCCTCTGCTAATAGGTTCGGCAGCAGGAGAGCGTTTCTAGATATCCGAAAAGCGCCAGTTGGCAGGGCAATTGACGCGCCGTTGAACGAGGCGACCGCTGCTCATACAATGATTGGCAGAGACGAGAGCGGAGGCGCGCTTCGATGCCCGCTCTCCGACCGCCTGATGCAAGAGCAGACCGTTCACAGCGCTACCCTGGCCAACGGCCTCCGTGTGCTGACCGCTCCCCTCCCCCACACCCGATCGGTCAGCGTGAGCGTCTACGTCCGCGCCGGCTCCCGCTATGAGAGACCGTTCGAGGCCGGCCTCTCCCACTTCGTCGAGCACCTGTGCTTCAAGGGGACAGAGCGAAGGCCGAGCCCCCGCGAGATATCTCAAGCAATCGACAGCGTGGGCGGATTCCTGAACGCCGCCACCGACCGCGAGCTCACCGTCTACTACGGCAAGGTAGCCCGTCCTCATCTCGAGCTGGTCGTGGACGTCCTGGCGGACATCCTGCGCTTCTCGCTCCTTGCGCCCGACGAGATGGAGAAGGAGCGGAAGGTGATCCTCGAGGAGTTGGCCATGGTCGCCGACTCCCCCGCTCAACTGGCGGACGTGCTCATCGATGAGGTGCTCTGGCCGGGCCAACCTCTAGGGTGGGACGTGGCGGGCAACCGCGAGACCGTCTCCGCCATCAGCCGCGAAATGGCGCTGGACTACCTCCACCGCCAGTATGTGCCCAACAACATGGTGGTCAGCGTGGCCGGCAACGTCGGCGAGGATGAGGTACTGGACCTCATCGGCAAGACGATGGGCGATTGGCAGCCGGGAGCGCCGACCCCCTGGTTTCCGGCGCGGAAGCGGCAGGACGAGCCGGCGACGGCGCTGACCCAGAAGAAGACTGAGCAGGCGCACCTCACCCTGGCTGTCTACGGCCTGCCTATCGAGCACCCCGACCGCTACGTCCTCGACCTCCTCAGCACCATCCTGGGCGAGGGCATGAGCAGCCGCCTCTTCCTGGAGCTCCGCGAGAGGATGGGTATCTGCTACGACGTCCACAGCTACGTCAACCATTTCCTCGACGCCGGCTCCCTGGGCATCTACGCCGCCGTCCACCCCCGCAACGCCGCGAAGGCGTTGAAGGCGGTCGTGGCGGAGTTAGGCCGCCTGCGCGACGGCGTCCAGGAGGATGATCTGCGGAGGGCGAAGGAACTCTCGAAGGGTCACCTTCTGCTGAGGATGGAGGACACCCGTAGCGTATCCGGCTGGATCGGGGTGCAGGAGCTTCTGCTGGGCAGGGTGCGGACCGTCGACGAGGTGGTGGCGGCCATGGAGGCGGTCACCGCCGAGGACCTGAGGCGCGTGGCCGAAGAGTTGCTGGTCGAGGACGGGCTGAACCTGGCGGTGGTGGGACCCTTCCGCAGCCAGCGGCGCTTCCTCCCCCTTCTTCATCTCTAGCCCCGATACACGCCTCAGCCAGACCCCCGGATGGAAAAGGGCCGCCTCAGGACATGAGGCGGCCCCTACTGTTACCGTATGGTCTTCCCTAGTACTCCGGCGGTGGCATCGGCGGTGCGGCAGACGGCGGCTCGGGGATGTCCGAGACCAGAGACTCGGTGGTGAGCACCATGGCCGCGATGGAGGTGGCGTTCTCCAGCGCCGAGCGCACCACCTTGACGGGGTCGACGATCCCCTGCTTGAACATATTGACGTACTCACCGGTCACGGCGTCGTATCCGGTATCGAGGCCTTTGGCCTTGCGTACAGCGTCGACGACTACCGAGCCCTCGCGGCCGGCGTTCTCGGCGATAAGGGTCATCGGCGCCTCCACCGCCTTCACCAGTATGCCGGCGCCGGTGCGCTCGTCGCCCTCCAGCTTCGCCTGCAGCTTCTCCAGCGCCTTCTGAGTGCGCAGCAGGGCTGCTCCGCCGCCGACAACGATCCCCTCTTCGACGGCGGCGCGGGTGGCGGAGAGAGCGTCCTCCACGCGCAGCTTCTTCTCCTTCAGCTCCACCTCGGTTGCGGCGCCCACCTTGATGACGGCGACGCCGCCGGCGAGCTTGGCCAGCCTCTCCTGAAGCTTCTCGCGGTCGAACTCAGAGGTGGTCTCGTCGATCTGGGCCTTGATCTGCTTAATGCGGGCCTGGATCGCCTCGTCGCTGCCGTGGCCTTCGATGATCGTCGTGTCCTCCTTGTTGGACACTACCCGGCGCGCTCGGCCGAGGTCGGCGACCTGGGCGCTCTCCAGCTTGCGGCCCGTGTCCTCCGTGATGAAGGTGCCGCCGGTGAGGACAGCGATGTCCTCCAGGATGGCCTTGCGTCGCTCACCGAAGGCGGGGGCCTTGATTACGAGGGCATTGATGGTGCCGCGCAGCTTGTTGACCACCAGGGTAGCGAGGGCCTCGCCGTCGCAGTCCTCGCAGATGATGACGAGGTTCTTGGTGACCTGTAGCGCCTTCTCGAGGATGGGCAGGATGTCGGCGATGGCTGAGACCTTCTTATCGGTGACCAGGATGTAGGGGTCGTCCAGCGCCGCCTCCATGCGCTCGGCGTTGGTGACGAAGTAGGGGGAGACGTAGCCGCGGTCGAGCTGCATGCCGTCCACGAACTCGGTCTCCATCCGCAGCCCCTTCGACTCCTCGACGGTGATCACACCGTCCTTCCCCACCTTCTCCATGACGTCGGCGATGAGGTCGCCGACCTCCTTGTCGATGGCGGCGATGGCGGCGACCTGGCCGATCTGCTCCTTGCCGGCGACCGGCTGCGCCATCTCCCGCAGCGCCTTGACCGCCGTCTCCAGGCCGCGCTCAAGCCCCCGCTTCAGGGCCATGGGATTGGCGCCGGCGGCCACGTTCCTCAGCCCCTCCCGCACGATCGCCTGGGCGAGGACGGTGGCGGTGGTCGTGCCGTCGCCCGCCACGTCGTTGGTCTTGGTCGCCACCTCCTTCGCCAGCTGAGCGCCCATATTGTTGAAGGGCTCCGGCAGCTCGATCTCCTTGGCGATGGTGACGCCGTCGTTGGCGATCACCGGCGGCCCGAATCTCTTGGCCAGGACGACCGTGCGGCCGCGGGGGCCCAGGGTTACCTTGAGGACATCCGCCAGGGCGTCGACGCCGTCCTTCAAGGCGCGCCGGGCCTCCTCATCAAAAATCAGTTGTTTGGCCACAGAATCCTCCCTTTCTCAACCTCGCCCCATTCGTCCACCGGCGAAGGCCGCTTATTCCTGACGAGCCTTTCAGCCGCAGGCACGCCTGTCCGCCGCAGGTGGGCGAAGGATGCGTCAGACTACTTCTTCGGCTGCTTCTTCCTGCTACGATCCTTCGACGCTATGAACGTGCCCCCCCTTATGTTCTCAGCATACGCAACCTTGCAGAGCACGTCCCTCTCCGAGAGGACGATGTATTCTGTCTGGTCGATCTTAATCTCCTGGCCGCTGTACTTGGCGTAGAGGACGCGGTCCCCCACCTTGAGGTCCATGGGGATACGCTTCCCGTCATCGTCCAGCCGGCCGGGCCCCGCCGCCACGATCTCCCCCTGCTGGGGCTTCTCCTTGGCTGTGTCGGGGATGACGATGCCGCTTGCCAGCACTTCGTCCTGGACAACCGGCTTGATCACAATCTTGTCCGCCAAGGGGATGAGTTTGGTAGCCAACCTAAGACCCTCCTTCTCTTCCGATTGGGATTCCTTGTGTGTTCAGACCGGCCGTTCTTCGCCGGGCAGCAGGTTAGCACTCTCAGTCCGAGAGTGCTAATCAATGATAATCTTAGCGCAGTCGCCGCCCAGGTGCAAGAAGTTGTGCGCAACCGGCGGCGGCGACGTTCTCGCCGCAACATGAGCGCTTTTCTTCCCACCCTCCCGCCCTAGGAAGGTTTGAGGGACACCCCCATACCCCCGGCAGAGGGGAGCACCCCTCGGCACTCCCCCTCGCGAGGACGGGCAATCCCTTGCAGGGGGAGACAGCGGAGGCCGGAGATAGTGTGGCAGCGCTAGATGGGCAAGTGTCAGCGCTGTTTCTGGAGGAGCACGGAAGTGAGTGGGGCCCGACGTGAAAGAAAACCGAAGTCTTCCCCTTGACGGCGTACACGTTTCCGTGTAAAATCCCCGCATGGCCAAGAAGAAGGTCAAGTACACCTGGGACGCCTCCCGCGTACAGGCGCTGCGGCGCCGTCTCGGCCTCACCCAGCAGCAGCTCGCCGACGAGCTGGGGACGCGCCAGCAGACGATCAGCGAGTGGGAGACGGAGCAGTACCGCCCGCGGGGGACGTCGTCGCGCCTTCTCACCCTGGTGGCGGAGCGGGCGGCCTTCTCCTACGAGGTAGGGAGGAAGAAACGACCGGCGAGGCGCGCCCGCAAGCCGAAGGGCCGGGAAGGGGGCTGACTCCGCCATGGCGCGACTGTCGGTGTCGGAGCGGCCTGCCGGCTATCCGGTGGCTGCGGGGGCGAGGGCTGCTCATGTCGTGGGAGAGCGTCCTCATCTCACGCTCGTCGCCGCCCGCCCGTCCGCCCCTCCCGTCCTCCGCGAGGAGGATCTGGTGCGGCTCTGGGAAGGTCAGCGTTTTCCCGCCGGCGCCCTGACGACCCGTCGCGGCGAGGCCCTTCAGGTCGTCTACCGCGGCCGGTGCAGCCCCGGCGCCGGGCCCGACTTCGCCGACGCCATCATCGCCGACGACCGCGGCAGGCTGCTGAAGGGCGACGTGGAGCTCCACGTCCGGGCGAGCGACTTCCGGGGGCACGGCCACCACCACGATACCCGTTACGATAACCTGGTCCTCCATGTCGTCTTCGAGGATGACGAGGGAGAGGACACGCGGCTCCTCTGTGGCCGGCGGGTCGCGGTCGTCGCCCTCGCCCCCTGGGTGGCGCGCCGCCGGGAGCAGCTCCGCCTCTGGCTGGCTCAACCCGCCCTCTGGGAGGAGCCCTGCCGGGGAGCCGTGGCGCGGCTGGGCGAGAGGGAGGTAAGAGAGACGGTCTCCCGGCTGGGGCGGTTGCGCTTCCATCAGAAGCAGAGCCGCTTCGCCGCTGCCCTGAGTCGGGCGGGAGCCAACCAGGTTCTCTACGAGGGACTGCTGCGGGCGCTCGGCTACAGCCAGAACGCGGAGTCGTTCGCCGCCCTCGCCCGTCTCCTGCCCTATGAGAGGCTGCGGACGGCCCTCGCCGACGACGACGGGCTGGTGCGGGGGGAGGCGCTGCTGCTGGGGACGGCCGGTCTGCTGCCAGCCGGGCATAACCCCATTTTGCCGCCTTCCCCCTATCTACGTGAGCTGGAGAGACGCTGGTCGGCGGAAAGAGGAAGGCTGCTGGGCCCGCCCCTCAGCCTCTGCGCCACCAGCGGCCTCCGGCCCGCCAACCAGCCGGCGCGGCGCCTCGCGGGGGCCGCCCGCCTCCTGCTGCGGCGGGGACCGAGCCTTGTGGGAAGCCTGCGGGACCTGATGATAGTGGGCGAGAAGGGGCCGCTGCGCCCCCTCGTCGCCGGTTGGGAGGCGCCCGCCGAGGGGTTCTGGTCGACTCACCATGATCCGGGTGGCGGTCCGGCCAGCCCGCTCGGCGCCCTCGTCGGCCGGGGACGCGCCCTGGAGCTCCTCATCAACGTCGTCCTCCCCTTCGCCGCCGCCTGGGGAGAGGCGCGCGGCCTCACCGCTCTCTCCCGGCAGGCCCTGGCGCTCTTTCAGCGTCTCCCCCGTTCGGGCTCCTACGGGGCTGTCCGCTTCCTGGAGTCGTCTCTCATCAGCAGGGACGGCGACTGGGGTGCCTGCTGTCAGCAGGGATTGCTTTACCTGTATCACCGGTACTGCACTCAGGGAGGGTGCGGCGCCTGTCCTCTCTCCCGAGACGAGGGATAGGAGGCACAATGGGCCGGATGGCGTTGGCCGCTCAGCGGGGGGAGGGGGTGTCGTCCTGAGAGACCGTCCGGCGCGCCAAGGCCGCCCGCCACCGGCGGCTGTTGGCTCAAACGGGGGTGAAGCCGAGGCCGGCGATCACGTCCTGGTCCAGACCCGCCGTCACCCCCCGCAGCAGGCGAAAGTAGCCGCAGGCGGCGACCATGGCGGCGTTGTCGGTGCAGAAGACCGGCGGCGGCAGGCGCACGGGCACGGGAGATTGCGCCAGCAGACGCTGTCGCAGCGCGCCGTTGGCAGCCACGCCCCCGGCGAGGATTATCTCCTTCACCCTCTCGGCGCGGGCGGCGCGGACCGTCTTGGTGACCAGCACATCCACAACCGCATCCTGGAAGGCGGCCGCCAGCTCCTCGACGGGCAGCCCCTGCTCTTCGCGCTCGTGGGCGAGACGGAGGACGGCCGTCTTCAGGCCGCTGAAGCTGAAGTCGTAGCTCCCTGGCAGCCACGCCCGCGGCAGCCGCAACGAAGGCGCCTTGCCCGCTGCCGCCCTCTCGACGGCTGGCCCACCGGGAAAGCCCAG
>DAOUEO010000126.1:0-2919 GCA_034430455.1 Dehalococcoidia bacterium
GCCCGCGCCGACCGCGTGATCTCCATCCCCGTGCTGAAGACGCACAGTTGGGCACAGCTTTCGCTCTCCCTGAAGAACTTCGTCGGCGTCACTCCCCTGGAGCGCTACGGCTGGGTGCCCTCTGGCCTGTACAGCCGCCTCGGCTTCGATCACAGCAGTCCGCAGGCCATCGCCCAGATCTACCTCGATATCGTCAGCGCCGTGAAGCCGGACCTCGCCATCATCGACGCCTCCATCGGCATCGAGGGCAACGGCCCGTCGGCAGAGGAAGGGCAGGGGATCACCGTCGACATGCGCGACCGCCTGGGCTCCTGGCTCCTCCTCGCCAGCACCGACCTCGTGGCCGCGGACGCCACGGCGACGCGGATCATCAAGCACGATGTCCCCAGCATCCGGCAGATCACTATGGCCTACGACATGGGGCTGGGCGAAATGCACGAGGAGTCCATCCAGATCATAGGCGAGAGGCTCGACGACCTGCGCGTGGACTGGATCCCCGCCGAGCCTTCCGTTCCCGCCAGCGCCGAAGGGATGCCCCTCGGGCGGCGTGAGGCCCACGCCTCCGCGCCCCGGATGCACCCTTCCCTCTAAGCCCATATCCACCCCATACTGGAAGACGCTGTCATTCAATCGTCTTGCGCGGGGCCTCCGCGTTCTGGGAAGGGAGACGCGTGAAGGGGCTGGAATACAAGTGGATCGTCGCTGCCGTCTTCGCCTTCGGCATGTTCATGAGCCTGCTGGATGCGACGGTCGTCAACGTCGCCATCCCCACCTTCGCCCGCGATTTCAAAGCCGACACGACGACCGTACAGTGGGTTGTAACCGCCTACCTGCTGAGCCTGGCCGTCTTCATCCCCGTCAGCGGCTGGGCGGGGGACAAGTTCGGCACGAAGCGGACGTTCATGTTCGCCCTCGCCGTGTTCGCGCTGGGATCGCTTTTCTGCGCCCTCGCCTGGAACATCCATGCCCTGATCGCCGCCCGCGTGGCCCAGGGGGTCGGCGGCGGACTGCTCACCCCAGTGGGCACGGCGATGCTATTCCGGGCGTTTGCCCCCTCCGAACGGGCCCAGGCCGGCGCCGTGATCTCCATACCGGCGGCGGTGGCGCCGGCGAGCGGGCCGGTGCTGGGCGGCTACCTGGTCGAGTATCAGTCCTGGCAGTGGATCTTCCTCATCAACATCCCCATCGCTGTCGTCGCCCTGATCGTCGCGGGGCTCTTTCTGCGGGAAGAGAAGCAGGCAGCCCCCGGCCGGCTGGACGTGCCGGGATTCCTGCTCTCAGCGTCGGGGCTGGCTATCCTGCTCTACGCCCTGGCGGAAGCGGGCACGCACAGCCTGGATGACCCAAGGGTGATCGTCCTCGCCCTCGTCGGCGTCGCCCTCCTCGGCCTCTTCGCGATCGTCGAGCTGCGCACGAGAGAGCCGCTGATCAACATGAGGCTGTTCCAGGACAGGCTGTTCCGGGCGGTGAACGTCATGTGGCTCCCGGCGCAGGCGGCGTTCATAGGGGTGATCTTCCTCCTGCCGCTCCTCCTCCAGTTGGAGATGGGGCTCACCCCGCTCGAATCAGGCCTCACCACCTTCCCGATGGCGATCGGCGCAGGCCTAATGGCCCAGCCGGTGGGACGCATCTACCGGCACGTCGGCCCGCGAAGGTTGCTCTTCACCGGCATGACCGGACTGCTCCTGACAACGCTCGCCTTCCTGCTGGTGGACCTGCAGACGAATCTGTGGTGGATCAGGCTGCTCATGTTCCTCCGCGGCTGCTCATTCGGGCTCATAATGGTCCCCTCTCAGGCGGCCGCCTACGTCACGATCCCCCCCCAGGACACGGGAAGAGCGACCGCCATCGGAACCGCCGTGCCGCAGATCGCCGCCAGCTTCGGCGTCGCCCTGATCGCCACCGTGCTCAGCGACCGCCTCACTCACCACAGCGCCGCCATCGTAGGGACTCCCGCCCGCGCCCTGCTCGCGTTCCACGACGCCTTCTTCGTCGCCTCGATCCTCCCCATCCTGGCATTCATAACCGTCTTCTTCATCAGCGATCGGGCAGCGCTTGCCGCCGCCCGCCGAGTCATCCCCCCCATCGGGGCCCCACCCCTCGCCGAGCCCGCGGCCGACGGCAGCGGCTAGGCCTTCCGCCCGCCTCGATACGGGGCCGAGCCGGCCCGGCGTCGATGCGACGCACGGTGCGCGTGGGCGGCGCCGGCGTGGGGTCGCCGTAACATGAGCGTTTCTCTTCCCACCCGCCCGCCCTAGGGGCGTTACTGGGAGATCTGGGGGGCACCCCCAGACCCCCGTCAGAGGGGGCAAGCCCCCTCTGAACTCCCCCGGGGGCTGCGCGAATGCACCCTGTGGATGACCACCAGTGCGCAGGCCCCCAAGATCCACACAGCAAGGATGAACCATCCACCGTTCGGGGAGAGAGGAGCCAGGGGGTCGCTTGAAATGAGCCACCCGGGGACCGGGTCGCCGATCAGCCGGTAACGGACAGCAGCCGGATGAAGTTGGTGCCGCCGGCGGGCGCCTCCGGAGCCGCGCCCACGACGACGACCACGCCGCCCTCGGCGACGAGCCCGCGCGCCCCCAGCTCCCGCCCTATCTGGGTCACCAGGTCTTCCTTGCCGTGCTCTCTCCTTACCACCAGCGGGACGACTCCCCGCCAGAGAGCGAGCTGGCGCGCGATCGCCGCCCGCTCGGTGAGAGCGAATATGGGGGCGCGAGGGTGCAGCTTGGAGAGGATAGTAGCGGTCCGCCCCGAGCGGGTGTGGGCGGCCACAGCCTCGGCCTTGATCTCCGTGGCCAGGTTGACGGCGGCGTGGCAGACAGCGTGGGCACGCGTCCGGCGATGCTCCCCACGGGCGACAACCGCCATGGGGATGGTCTCCGCCTCGCGGACTATGCGGTCCATCGCCTCCAC
>DAOUEO010000127.1:0-3894 GCA_034430455.1 Dehalococcoidia bacterium
AGGTGCAATCCAGCGGCTTCGCTGAGGTGAGCGGGTATGCGGATACGGCCGCCGGCTTCGCCAAGGCGCTGGTGCACCTCAGGGACGTCTACGCGCCCAACGTGGTCTTGGGCTATCATGCCTCCCACTGGGCAACCGGTGTCGATCTGATGTTGAACAACGGCGACCCGATAGCGGTCGCAGACGACCTCTACACGTTCTATCAGTCCCTCGGAGCGGACTTCGACCTGATCTTCGTCGACCCGTCGGACCGAGACGCCGCGTACTATGAGTACCTCTGGGGCGACGGCGGCGCCCGCTGGTGGGACACGGCGGACTTCGACCGCTACCGCACCTTCATCGCGAGGCTGGTGGAGCGGACGGGCCGGAAAGCGATGATGTGGCAGGTGCCGCTGGGGAACACCCTGTACCGGAGCATGAACAACAGTTGGGGACACTACCAGGACAACCGGGCGCAGTACTGGCTGGGGGACCGCCAGCACCTGCAGGAGTACGTGTCGGCGGGGGTGATAGCGATCATATTCGGCGCCGGCGACTACGGCTGCACGATGTACAACGACTCGATGGGGGACGGCGTCACGAATCCCGCGCCGATCAACGGGAACACGTTGACGGCGACCTACGCCGACGACGACGGCGGCTACATCCGCCTGAAGGGCACCGAGTACTACCAGACCGGCGCAATCCCTGTGGACACCTCCGGTCAACCGAGCCCCACGCCGACGAATACGCCCGCTCCCACGTTCACGCCTACCCCTACGCCGCTGCCCGACACGGACGGCGACGGCGTACCCGACCAGAACGATAACTGCCCGTCCGTGCCTAACTCCGGCCAGGAGAACTACGACAAAGACCGGACGGGGGACGCCTGCGACTCCGATGACGACAATGACAGCATCCCGGACCCCATCGACAACTGCCACTTCATGTCGAATCGGGACCAGACGAACACCGACGGCGATGGCCTCGGCAACGCCTGCGACCCGGATGACGACGGCGACGGCGTCTCAGACGGCGCCGACAACTGCCCCCTCGTAGCCAACCCCAGCCAGGCCGACGCCGACGGCGACCAGGTCGGCAACCCCTGCGACCCGAACCCGTACAACCCCGACACGGACGGCGACGGCTTCAAGGACAAGCAGGCCAACAACTTCGCCGGCGTCAACACCGACACAAGCATGGACAACTGCCCCACCGTGTACAATCCTGGGCAGGTCAACACCGACGCCGCGTTCATCGACAACGGGCCCGTCGTGTCGGGCAGCGATATCACCATCCCCTACGGCGATAACTTGGGCGACGCCTGCGACGATGACGACGACAACGACTGGATGCTGGATGCGGGTACCAGCCCTATCCTGGGCATTCCCGGCGAGGGTGCTGGCTGCGGCTCCGGCCCTACCAACCCGCTGGTCCAGGACACGGACGGCGATAGGGTGGTCGATGGGGCGGAGTGTCTGCTGGGCTCGAACCCCAACAACCCCGCCAGCAAGCCGGTATGCCCACCTTCCTCACAAGACCCCGACCACGATTGCCTCTCCACCGCTGTGGAAGCCCTCTTCGTCTCCAGCGCCAGTATTATGGACACGGACGGCGACGGCATCAACGACGGCATGGAGGTCAAGGGCTGGGGCACCTCGCCGACTGTGAGGAACAGCGACGGCGACCGCTGCGACGATGACAAGGAGATCGCCGAGATCAACGGCGACGGGGTGGTCAACTCCCTCGACGAAGCACGGGTGGCGCAGCGGGTAAACAACACCCAGGATGACGACCCCAACGACGGCAACCCGATCCCCGACCTCGACATGCAGGTGAACCCTGCTTTCGACATCAATAGAGACGGGGTGATGAACGCCCTTGACCCAGCGCTGGTCGCCCGCAACTCGAACATGACGGAACCGCCGGAGGAGTGCGACTGCCGCTAGGACAAGGTGAGCGGATGCTACCTGGACAGTGCATCAGCAGACGCCAGTTCCTCGCTGTCGCGGCGATGGCAGGGGCCGCAGCGACTTTGGGCCTGACCTGCCAGATTCCTCAGCCTTCGCCGTTAGTCGCTCCACGCGGGCGCGCCGGGGGGTTGCCCCACCTGGCCTGGGCGTGGCACTTCGGCGTCGACGGCCCGCCGGAGCGGGTCGTCTCGGTACTGGCCCAAAACAACCTGGGGATCATCCTCAAGACCCACAACGGCACCGACTGGATGTCGCGTTGGGATACTACCCCCTACGCCATCGATGGCCCGGCGCAGGTGGCCGTCCTGGCCCACTACTTCGAGTCGTACGGCGTCCCGTTCCACACCTATTGTGTGCTGCAGGGTCTGGACCCGCAAAGAGAAGCGGAGATGTGCGCCGAGCTGATCGCCGCCGGCGCGCGGAGCATCGTCATCGACCTGGAGCCCCACTCGGGATACTGGCAGGGCACGCCGCAGGGCGCGCTTGCCTTCGGGGAGGAGTTCCGGCGACGGCAGCCGGGCGGCACTCTCTACTTGTGTGTGGAACCACGACCCTGGCAGCTCTCCCGGGTCCCTGTGGCGGAGTTCGCGTCCTTCAGCCAGGGGTTCGCGCCCATGATCTACTGGGAGACGTTCAGCTCGGCGGAGAATGTGAGCCGCTTCCACGCCAGCGGATTTCCTCCGGGCCCAGAGGGTGTCACGCCCGAGTTCCTGCTCGATGTGTCCCGCAGTCTGCTGGATGGGTACGGCCTTCCGATCTTGCCCGTCGGCCAGGGAGCGTCGACGAACCACGACGCCTGGGTGCGCTTCTTGACCCACGCCTATTCGCTGGGGATGGGGTCCGTATCGGTCTGGCGATACGGCGTCACCGGCGATGACGTGTGGCAGCTCCTGAAATCCTCCCCGCCGCAGTCGGGCGTACCGCAGACGCCGACCCCCGGCCTCAGTATCGGTGGCAGCGCCAGGGTCGCCAACACCGGCTCGTGCCTCAACATCCGTAAGGCGCCGGGTACGACAGCGGGCATCTTTGCCTGCTTGCGGGATGGGACAACGGTCACTCTGCGCGACGGCCCGGTGGAAGCGAACGGGTATCGCTGGTGGCTGATCGAGGCCGGCGCCGTCCAGGGGTGGGCAGCCGAGGGCGAATCCGGCGTCCTCTGGTTGGTACCGCTGTCCTAGCCGGAGACGACGGTATCCTCTCCCCCCAGCCGGAGCCACGCTTGGACTTCTGTCGACGCTCCTCCAGCCGGAGGATCTCGGCGGCCCGTGGCTTAGCCCCCTAGGGCCCGTACTCGCTCAGCCCCTGGATCAGGAACCGGACGGCGAAGGCGAGTATGAGGACGCTGGCCGCCGCGGTACTCCAGCGCAGGAGGGCATCCCCCGCCAGCCGCCGGCTCCCCGCCACCAGCGCCGACAGGAACGCGAACCAGGCGCCACTGCCCAAGGCAACGAATGCGCCCGCCGCCAACAATGCCCACGTCTTCTCCGCCGAGACCGCCAGGCTGCCCGCCACCGCGAGCCAATACGCTATGGTCAGAGGGTTCAGCATGGTGATCAGAAGGCCGTGGCCGAAGGCCACCGGAACGGAGTAGGGCGTCGATGCGACCTTCTGAGGCGCACGCGCTCCGGCGGCAAGGCCGGAGAAGCCGAGGTAGGCCAGGAAGGCCGTCCCCCCCAGCCACAGCGGCACGCCGAGCCAGGCGGTACGGAAGGCCTGGCTCGCGCCCGCCGCCGCGAGTACGAAGTAGACGGCGTCCACGACCGCTGCTCCAAGGCCGATCGCCGCCGCCGCCGCGAAGCCACGCAGGAGGCCCGTGCGGACGACGGTGGCCCCCACGGGCCCCAGGGGAGCAGCCACGACGACACCCAGGACAAATGCCTCCAAGAAGAGAGCCAAACTAGTCCCCCCGCCAACGCATCGACCGCCAGTATGGCGCGTCCCC
>DAOUEO010000128.1:0-2550 GCA_034430455.1 Dehalococcoidia bacterium
ACGCGGCGCTGGAGGAGGCGCTCCTCCGCGCCCACCTCCTCGGCCTGGAGACGAAGCACCTGCGGGAGGTGGCGCGCGAGTTCCACCGCCACTGGGACCGCCTGGAGGACGCCGCGATAGAGGCCGCGCCCCTGCCTCCCATCGACGCCGCGCCGCTCCTCGACGCCCTCGCCGGGCCCTGCGCCCTCATGGGGCGCTGCACCGACCACTCCGACTACCTGTACCGTCATCTGGAGCGGATGGAGTCCTACCGCCGCCGTCTGGCCGCGGCCGCAGGCGACCTCGACGCCCTCCGCATCACGGCGGAGAGGACGAAGATCATCAACAAGTACGGCAACAAAGACAATTGGTCGGGCGTCGCGCCGGCGGAGATCCGCGACGCCCTTCAGAAGGCGGACGGCGTCCGCGTGCGGCTGCTGCAAGAGGCGCGGGCCGCCGTCCTGCCGCCGCTGCTCGCCGCCCTGCGGGGGTTCATCCTCCAGTACACCGAGGAGCGGCGCCGGCAGGGCAGGCTCGAGTTCCACGACCTCCTGGCGCAGGCGCGGGACCTGCTGCGCCGCGACGCCTCGGTGCGACGGGCGCTCAAGGCGCAGTACTCCCACCTCCTCATCGACGAGTTCCAGGACACCGACCCCCTCCAGGTAGAGATCGCCGTGCTGCTCGCCGGCAGCGACACCGAGAGCCCGCCTCCCGCCTGGCACGACGCCGCGGTCGAGGAGGGGCGGCTGTTCTTCGTGGGCGACCCCAAGCAGTCGATCTACCGCTTCCGCCGCGCCGACATCGCCCTCTACCAGGCGGTGCAGCGCCGCTTCGCCGACCGCACCGTGCGTCTCACCCAGAACTTCCGCTCCCTACGGCCGGTCATCGACTGGGTGAACGCCGTCTTCGCGCCGCTGCTGGGGGAGGGCGCCGTCGAGGGGCAGGCACGTTATGTCGAGCTGGCTGCCCGCTGGGAGACGCCGGCGGAGGCGGGCGTCACCGTCCACATCCTGGGAGAGCCCGCCGCCGAGAACATCGACCCGATACGCGCGCGGGAGGCCGCCGATCTGGCGCAGCTCATCCAGACGGCGAAGGGAGAGGGCTGGCCCGTCGCGGAGAAGGACTCCGACGGCGGGCGCGTCTTCCGTCCCGCCCGCTACGCCGACATCTCCATACTGATGCCGACCCGCACCGCCCTGCCGCCGGTCGAGCAGGCGTTGGAGGAGGCGGGCATCCCCTACCGCGTCGAGAGCCGCTCCCTCGTCTACAACACGCAGGAGGTGCGCGACCTGCTGACGATCCTCCGCTCCCTGGACGACCCCACGGACGAGGTGGCGCTCATCGCGGCGCTCCGCTCTCCCGCCTTCGGCTGCGGCGACGACGACCTGCTGCGCTTCTATGACGCGAAGGGTCGCTGGGACTACCGCGCCCACCCGCCGACGTCGCTGCCCGCAGACGACCCCGTGGTCGCGGCGATGGCGGCCCTGCACGAGCTGCACAAGAGACGCTGGTGGGAGAGCATAAACGGCATCGTCGAGGCGGTGATCCGCGAGCGGCGGCTGTTCGAGCTCGCCTTCGCCCACCGGCGGCCGCGGGAGCGCTGGCAGAGGCTCCGCTTCCTCCTCGACCAGGCGCGCGCCTTCGCCGAGGAGGGCGGCGCCACCCTGCGTCAGTTCATCGACTGGGCGGAGCGACAGGCGGAGGAGGGCACACGGGTGGTGGAGACAGTCGTCCCCGAGCCGGACGACGACGCGGTGCGGATAATGACGATCCACGCCTCCAAGGGGCTGGAGTTCCCCATCGTGGCGCTGGTGGGGCTGAACGTGGAGAGGCGAGGGAGACCGCAGGGAGCAAGAGTGCTGTGGGACCCCGACGGGCGACCCGAAGCGCACATTGGATCGAAGGACCGCTCATTCGAGACGCCCGGCTTCGCGGACCTGTCCTCGATCGAGGAGACGATGGACGAGCAGGAGAAGCTGCGTCTCCTCTACGTCGCCGCCACGCGGGCCCGCGATCATCTCGTCGTCAGCCTGCACCACAAGGCCGGGCAGGCGTCTCATGCCGCCCGTCTGCACGAGCGGTGTCAGGAGATACCGCACCTCTGGCAGACACCGAAGATCGGCCGGAGCCAGCCAGTGACGCCTCCGGAGAAGCCGCCCGCCCCGTTCGCGGACGGGCCGGAGCAACGTCAAGAATGGCTCGCGGTGCGGGAGCGACGTCTCAAGGCGCTGTCGCGGGCGCCGGTGATCGCCGCCACGGCCATCGCCCGCAGCGCCGCCGGCCCCAGCGACGACCCCAACCTTCAGAAAGACGCCCCCATCGAAGAGACGCCTCCCTGGCGGCGGGGCCGGGCGGGAACGGCGCTGGGTCGCGCCGTCCACGCCGTCCTCCAGAGCATCGACCTTGCCAGCGGCGCCGGCGTGGAGGGGGCGGCGCGGGCGCAGGCCGCCGCCGAGGGCATCCCCGACCGGTCGGACGAGGTGGCCCGCCTGGTGAGGGCGGCACTGAACGCCCCCTCGGTGCGGGAAGCGGTCGGCGGGCGCTACTGGCGCGAGGTGTACGTGGCGGCGC
>DAOUEO010000129.1:0-8456 GCA_034430455.1 Dehalococcoidia bacterium
GGACTCCCCCAAGGCTCCGCTAATGCGCTCCGTCGACGACCACGAGTCCGCAGACCCGCAACGGCCATCAGCTAGGCACGAACCACCTACCCTTTTGGGCGGCGGCTCCCGTCATGCTATACTGGCCCCCGACTACGGCGAATGGGCGCCAGGCACGAGAGCAAGCGACCCGACAAGGACGCGGCGTTACTGTCGATGCGAAGCTGCACCCCGCTCCCCACTACGATCACGACGCGATTGACCCATACTGAAAGGCAGCCCCGATGAGGAACTGGCTGCCGATCGCTGTCCTGGTCCTCATCGGCCTGCCGGCGATCCTGCTGAGGCTGCTGGGAGCGGAGCTGAACACCTCGGTCGAGGTGGCGGTCTTCGGCGTCGCCATTCTGTCCGCCGCGTTCCTGCTGACGTGGGCGTCGGAGGTCGCGGAGACGGAGATATCGCAGACGCTGGCGCTGGCGTTCCTGGCGATCATCGCGGTGCTGCCCGAGTACGCGGTCGACCTCTACTTCGCCTGGACGGCGCACACCAACCCGGATAACGCCCACTTCGCAATCGCCAACATGACGGGGGCGAACCGGCTGCTCGTAGGGTTCGCCTGGCCGATGGTCTTCTTCATTTTCTGGTGGCAGACGCGAAAGCGAAGTCTGGCCATAGACGGCACGCAGAACGGGCTGAGCATCATCTTTCTGGGCGCCGCCACTGTCTACAGCCTGTCGATACCGATCCGGGGGCACCTCTCGCTCATCGACACGGTCGTGACTTTCGGCATCTTCGGGACGTACCTCTACCTGATGTCGCGGATGCCGCCACGGGAGACGGAGGAGTTCGTGGGGCCGGCGGCGGCCATCAAGTCGCTGCCCACGCTGTGGCGCCGTACGGCGGTGGGGGCGATCTTCGTGTTCGCGGCGGGGGTGATCTTCGCCGCGGCGGAGCCGTTCGCGGACGGGCTGGTGCACACGGGCAGGCAACTGGGGATCGAGGAGTTCGTCCTGGTGCAATGGCTGGCGCCGCTGGCCTCGGAGTCGCCGGAGTTTTTGCTGGCGGGGCTCCTGGCGGCGCGCGGCCGGCCGGGGGCGGGCATGACGATTCTCCTGTCATCGAAGGTGAGCCAGTGGACGCTGCTGATCGGGAGCGTGCCCGCGGCCTACAGCATATCGGGGGCGACGCTGTCGCCGTTGCACTTCGATGCCCGTCAGGCGGAGGAGGTGTTCTTGACGGCGGGACAGTCGCTGTTCGCGGTGGCGATCTTCGTGAGCCTGAGCATGTCGGCCTGGGAAGCGGGTCTGCTGGCGGCGCTCTTCACCTCGCAGCTCTTCTTCTTCAACACGACGGTGCGGATCGGCTACGGCTCCGTCTATCTGCTGTTGGCGCTGTTGGTCTTCCTGCGCGACCGGCCGATGATGCCCGTGCTGTGGCGAGAAGCTAAGGGGTCGGTCGGGAGCTCCCAGACGGGCCCTCAGAGGATCGAGAGGCCCCCGCCCTGACCTTCCGTGGACTAGGGGGCGACAAGGCAAACCCCTGACAGGATGAAGAAGAGGAACGAGGCGCGCGACTTCGCCCGCTCAGGCAGCCGTCTCGGTTGCGGTCTCGGGGGTCTCCCCATCAAGCGCCGAACGGGCGGCATCGAGGAGCGATTCCGCCGTGCCGCCGCCGTCGCCGTAGAGGGCGACTCCCACCTCGACGGTGGGCCAGACGGAGGGGTCGCTGTTGCCGAGGAGGGAGGGCAGCCTGGCGTTGACGGACTGCCGCAGCCGCTCCGCCATCTGGCCGGCCACGTCCTGACGGGCGCCGACAAGCAGCACGGCGAACTCTCTCTCGCTGAGCAGGGCTACTACGTCGGTGGTGCGGGTCAGGTTCTTGACCAGCTCGGCGGCGGGGCGGAGGGCGGCGTGGTTGGCCTGGATGGCACGGCGGTCCAGCCCGCCCTGGGGGTATCGCATCTCCAGGATGACGAGGGCAAAGGGGATGCTGTGGCGCTGGGAGCGCTCGCACTCGAGGGAGAGACGCTCGTAGAAATAGCGGCGGTTGTAGAGGCCGGTTGTCTCGTCGTAGACGGCCGTCCAGGCGACGAGCGCCTCGCGCTTGTGCCGCGCCTGGGAGCGGAGGTGGACGGCGATGAGCCCCAGGAGCATGGCGGAGCCGGCGATGACGAGGGTGCCCACGAGCTGCAACGAGTAGTCGTCGGGGGAGAGCCCTCCCGGCAGCCAGGGGATGGCCCACACGATGAAATAGCCAAAGCAGGCCCAGAACGCCCACCGAGCCAGGCGGCTAAGGTATAGCGTCCGGAAGTAGCTCCTGTAGATTGAGCTGGGGAGCTCGTGTTTTCCTCTCACGTGGTTGATCCCTTCAACCTGCTGCGGACCAGGTTGTCCGGTCTTCGCGGGCAAGGACGGGGGGCGCCCGGGCGGACCCTCATATTATATGTCGGAGCGCGGGGGCGAACCTGAAGTCGGCGGGCATCTATCATCGGGTAGAACCTGGGACGGCGGTCGGGGTCCGCGAAGCCGTTAAGCCGCATCTTCATTGCCCTCCATCGAGGAGAAGCCGCTCTGGTACTCTCCCAGGAGGCGCGCCAGCACGCGGGCAAGACAGACGGTGGGGTTGAACGGCGGTTCGACCCCTGACACTATGGACGGTCTCCTGGCGCCGAATGTCTGGAGCGCCCTCGCCATGATCATCGCGTCATCACGGCTGTCTTCGACGATCAGCACTCTTGTGTCCGTGGGGCAGAGCGGCCTTGAAACCGACATCACTCCGCCACCTAATCCGCCTGGAACGGCAGCCTGGCGAGCACCATCCAGTACTCCCAGAGGGTGTCTATGGCGTGCGTGAACTTGGCGAAGTCCACGGGTTTCGTGATGTAGGTGTTGGCGCCCAGGTGGTAGGACTTGACTATGTCCTCTTCGCGCTCGGAGACGGTCAGGACGACGACGGGGATCGATGATAGTCCGTCGCTTTTCTTGATCTTCTCCAACACATCGAGGCCGCTGACCTTGGGGAGATTGAGGTCGAGGAGGATCAGATCAGGCCGGAGTGTATCGAGGTCTTGGTCGCCATCACGGACGAGGAGGCGCAGCGCCTCCTCGCCGTCCCGGACGACGCGGATGTCGCAGATGTCACTGCTCTTGCGCAGCGCCCGGATCGCAATCTCCACGTCGTCCGGGTTGTCCTCCACCAGGAGAAGCTTGATGGCCTTTGATCCCCGCATAGTACTTTCCTCGCTACGCCGCCTCCCGCTTCTGGCAGGCGGCGTCTGTCATCTCGGCGTACGCTTGGTTGCATTCCCTGATGTAGCCATCCAAGTCAGCGGCCGCGATACCATCGAGGGAGGACTCGTATAGGGTACGGAACCGCTCCTCGGTCTCACGCTGGGCCTCCTCGAGGAACCGGCGCAGCTTGGGGATGTCCCACTGGCTGTTTCCCAGCTCGTAGACCAGCCGGCCCTGTGTCTCCTCGGGAGAGACGCGGAAGGTCTCGCAGAAAGCGCGGTTGGCCGACTTCACGCGGAGGTCTTTGTCGAGGACGACAAGGGGTTGCCGCACCGTCTGCACGATGGCGTGGGGGGCGTAGCTGTGGCCGTTCCACAGCGGCCGCGGCGGTGGCTCAAGCTTGGCACTGGTGCCCTGCGGCCTGGGCATAGGGGCCCTCCTCATGGCAGATCCAGCGGCTGGGCTAAGCGGCAGGGAGGACCCGCCTGGGGTCGATCTCCAGGGCAGTGAGAACGGCGCCAGTGCGGTCGGAGACCTGCAGCTTTCGGAAGATGTGGCGGACGTGGGTTTTGGCAGTCCCTACGCTGATGCCGAGGAGGGCCCCGATCTCCTTGTTGCCCCGTCCCTGCGCCATGAGCCGCAGCACCTCTCGCTCCCGGGGCGTCAGCCTGCCCATGGGCGAGCCGGCGGCCGGGGGATGGGCGCCCCCGATGACGGACGCCGCTGTGTGGGAAAAGACGTAAGAGAAGAGGTCCTTGGTGATATTGTGGTCCACCACGCTGCCGCCTGAACTCAGCATCCGGATAGCCTCTATGAGTCTTGACCCGTCTATGTCGCCTCCCAGGTAGCCCTGGGCTCCTGCCCGGACGACGGCGAGGAAGGCGTCGAACTCCAGACGGTCGGCCAAGACAAGGACGGGGATCCACGGCTTGCTTCTAACGATCTGGCGAATCGCTTCCAGATGCTCCGGTTCGGAGAAGCCGTAGCCCAAGAGGACCACGTCCGGAGACAGCGCGGTGGACTGTGCTATGGCTTCGTCGACGGTCTTGCAGGCGAAGACGACCTCCAGGTCTTCCTGAGCGGAGAGGAGGCCGCGAAGACCCTGTCGGGCGAGGTCTGCGGGGTCGGCTACAAGTACGTTTATGCGTTGCATCGGCGCCTAACCTCCAATCTGAGCATGGTTCCCTATATCACCCTGGTTCCGCCGTTCAACGCCGCCGATCCGGCCGCTAGACCAGGTCGGCTTATCAGCCTGCAGCGATTATCCTTCCCGTGCCTCTGCCAAGACTATGGGGAGGCGCCCTAAAGCAATCACCCAGGTGGCCGATAGTGCTCGATAGCAGCCTCTACTCCTTTGGGTAGGCTACCCTTAGGGGTGCACAGGAAGGCGGGAGCGCTCCAGCGAGTCCGGGAGAGGGACGGGCGAGAGGGCGGGCCGAGGGGCGGTCAGGGAGGCGCGGGGGCGCCGAGGCGCAGCGTCTGCAGGCCCCAGGGCGGCAGGTCGACGCTGTCCGCCGGCGCTTCGGCGGAGAGGTCAAGGGGGCATGTCGAGAGGGAGAGAGGGCCGCCGCTCTTGACGGTGGCGCGCCGCCCCTCGAGCGAGGCGTTCCAGATGCGGGCGTAGACCTTTTCTTTCTGGACGAAGAGGGAGGAAAGGAGGACGCCTTCCGGGTCCACCTTGAGGAAGCTCCCCTCGGTGGGTAGCTGCCCACGGCTGGGGCTTCGAAGCACCCCCAGGCAGGGGAGTTGATAGTCGACGGCCGCCTGCACGGCTTTGAGGCGGGAAGGGAAGACGAGAAGGGCGCACTCATAGGCGTAGCCCCCCCTCAACGCTGTGTAGCGCGAGCCGCCGCCGGAGACGGAGTTGTCGCTGGCGTAGGGCCAGCGCTTCGGCGCCCAGGCGAGGACGTTGCGCAGTATTCCTTTCTCGCGGTCGAGGTGATGGCCGGGGGTCCCCCGGTTAAGCAGGGCGATCCCCCTCTCCTGCTCGTCGTCGAGCCCCACGAGGCTGAGGCCGCTGATCCGCTCGCCGGCGACGTCGCTGACGAGGAAGGGCGAATCGGAGAAGCTGCGGCGCGGCGAAGGGAGGAGGTTGAGGCAGAGCTTCTTCTCGTCCTGAAGGTAGTAGGGCGCGCGCGGGTCGTGATCGGCCGGCTGGGGGCCGAAGGTGGAGCGCGCCCCGAAGTTGAACTCGACGCGAAGGTCGACGCGGGGGAGGGACCGGTAGAGGGTGATCCACTGACAGAAGGGGATGCCGGCGATCCGGCCTTCCCGCCGGTAGCGCTCCAGGACGGGGCCCTGCTGAGACAACTCCGTTCTGCCCGCGCCACTGCGGGAATCATGATAGCGGCCGTCCCGCCAGAGGGTTGCGTATCCACCCTCGACCAGGGTTCTGCCCTCGACGTCAAGGCGCAGGCAGCCCTGGAGGTCGACCTGGGCGGTGTAGAAGGGGTTGGCGAAGGAATACAGGTCGCTTCCCACCGCGGCGGCAGGGGCGGAGGCGCCGGTCTCGGGCGGGCCCGGCGCCGGCTCCAGCGGTCGCACGTCGAATAGCTGGTAGCCGAGGGCGGGCAGGGCGGCGACGAAGCCGAGCGTCACCTCTCCACCAGTGCGGTGGACGACCTGGGACGGCACCTCGTGCTCGCCGCGCCAGATGCGGAAGCCATTGCCCTTGAGGGTTAGCTCGATGTACTCGCGGCGGGGCCAGGACGACGGGTTGAAGAGGATGAAGGCCCGCCCCTGGACGGAGGTGGTGTCGACGAGGGAGGCGAGGAAGAGGGCCGCCCCCTGAGCAATCCGGGCGGCGCTCTTGCGCGCGGCGATCGCCATCTCCTGTCCCACCTCGGAGGTCGACCAGCCGTGCCGGCGGGAGAGCCAGGGGCCGCAGATATGGAGGTCGTGGTGCTGGGAGCGGAGCAGCCCTTTCCAGGCGGCGTCTATTGTCGTGGCCTCGCTGGCGCGGCCCATGGCGAAGGCGATGGCGTCGAGCCTCTCGGCGAGGAGGAGGCTCCCTTCCGCCTCGACGCCGTCTCTCTGCAAGCGACCGCCGCCCAGTCCCCAGGGGATAGCGCCGGCGAAGTCGTCGGCGGCGTAGCTCACGGTGGGCGCCCCGTCCGCCGGGAGGTCGAAGTACTCGCGAGGGGTGACGAAGCGCAGGTCGTCTCGGGCGGCGACGGCGGCTATGCCGGGCAAGGGGGCCCGCGGCGGCGTCGGGTCGGCGAGGCGGCTGATGAGGGGACGCTCGATCCCGCGGCGGGCGGCTTCATCGCGGAAGCGCTCCAGGCGGTCGTTGTCCCAGGCGTCGAGGTCGCTGCCGGCAAGGCCGCCTCTCGCCGGCCCCCGGTTCCCCGCTTCGCCGACACCGTAGTCCATGAACTGGTAGCGGGGCACCGCCGGTATCTCGGTCCCATCCGGCCCCCGCCAGCGCACGAGGGAGGCGTCCTGGGCGGGATCGCCACCAAAGGCGGCCCAATGGGTGCGCAGAAGGACGCCTTTGAAGCGGAACCCGGCCAGTATCTGCGGCAGTTGGGGGAAGAACTGGGGCTCGCCGGCCAGGTACGATTCGACTCTGACGCCGAGGGCCTCTTCGATGGCGGAGAGGCCGTAGTAGAGGTGGCGGATGTTCGATTCGCCGCTGATGGTCTGGGAGAGGGGCTGGGCGTAGGTGCCGTTGACGAGCTCGACGCGCCCTTCGGCCAGCGCTTCTCTGATGCGGGAGACGGCGGCGGAGGCCTTCTCCGCCATCTCTTCAAGGGTGTGGCCATCGAGCTCGAAGACGGCGCGGAGCCGGGGGTTCTGTTTGACGCGCTGGAGCACGGTCTCGCCGACGAGGGGCCAGAGGAAGGCGTACCAGAGCCCTCCGCCGGGCAGGGCGAGCCAGTCCCAGAAGGTTACGCCGCCGCGATAGCCGTCGATGACGAAGACGGGCCGGTCGAGCGAGGAGTCGAAAGGAGCCCCTGCGGCGAGCTGGGCATCTTGGCGGTCTCGCTCCAGGATGCGCTGACGCCGGCTCCTCGCCGCTCGGCGCAGGAGGGGCAGGAGGAGGATACGGGGGGCGAGGGAGGACGGCCAGGCCGTTGGCAGTATCGGTACGCGGGTTCCTCTCATTGTGCGGAGCCTCCGGCCTTGACGTCGATGCGGGAATCGCCTGGCGTTAGGCTACCATCGGGGTTTGCTAGTGGCAATTCCTTCCACTCGCAGGGTGTGGCTGAGGAGCGTTGTGCGCGATGGGCGGCGTCGGGGGTGGTCGGCGTAACATGGGCGTTGTTCTTCCCACCCGCCCACCCTAGGAAGGTCGATGGGAATCAAGGGGACACCCCTTGAACCCCGGCAGAGGGGGAAGCCCCCTCTGCACTCCCCCTCACGAAAACGAGCGATCTCCTGGGGGGAAGAGCGTTGAGGTCGAAGAGATGGTAGCAGCGATGTGTGGACGGGTGCGGCGTCTTGACGGGGCAGGACGCTTTGGATACGATCGGGGCGTCTCCTTTGCGCGAGGAGGAGCGCCTGGGGCGATTAGCTCAGTAGGCTAGAGCGTCTGTTTTACACACAGAAGGTCGCAGGTTCGAGCCCTGCATCGCCCACCAAGATCCAGATTCACACTCGGCCGTATACGAGCCGAGTTTTGTTTATCATCCTTAGCGTTTGCTAACATTTTGCTAACCAAGATCGGAGGCAGGGGAGAGAAGCCCGTCTAGCTGGGCGGCGGTCGGCTAGGTCGCTGCCAGATCGCTACCGCAGCCTGGACAAGGCTGCCTGAACGTCTCTGGCGAATCGGACCCGGTAGCTGCCGAGCGGAAACGGAATGGGCTCGCAATGGAGAACTGGAAGGCGATTCGCCCGGAGACAGTCGGCGATGTCCAGGTACGTGCCGCCATGGCAAACAACGATGCCACGTGGCGACAGCGCTTCGATGCGCCTGACGAGGTCCGGCACCGCTGTGCGGCGGGCCTGTGATCGCTGCCGCGCCGGAAGGCGATTGACGGGTAGAGCGCAGAGATCCTCCAAGTAGTACCCGTCACTCTGGAATCTCTCTAGCCACTGCGTCTTCGGAGTCGAGGCGAGCGATTGTCTGCCCGCACCGTAGAGCGCAAGCATGATGCCTCGAAAGAGATTGTCTGCCGATCTGAGGACCGGATGGTAGAAGAACCGTATCTGCTTAGCGTTTGGGTCCGGTGCTGATTCACCAACGAAAAGGACATTAACACCGGCCCGAGGCAGATACCGCTCACGCTCTGTTGCGTAGTCATA
>DAOUEO010000130.1:0-5365 GCA_034430455.1 Dehalococcoidia bacterium
AGCTTGACCGCCGTCGACAGCGACCCCTAGAATGGTCTCCAGAGCAACCCCATGCTAGAGCTCCTTACCGACAAGCTCCAGACCGTCTTCCACCGCCTCAGCAACCGCGGCATCGTCACGGAGAAAGACCTCGACGAAGCGCTGCGCGAAGTCCGCCTCGCCCTGCTGGAGGCCGACGTCAACTTCAAGGTGGTGCGCCAGTTCATCGCCGACGTGCGGGAGGACGCGCTGGGAGCGAAGGTGCTGGGCAGCCTCACAGGACCGCAGCAGGTGATCTCGGTCGTCCACAAGGAGCTTGTGAAGACGCTGGGGGAGAGCCAGAGCACCCTCCAGACGGCAAAGCAGCCGCCGACAGTCGTCATGCTGGTGGGGCTGAAGGGCTCCGGCAAGACGACGACCGCGGCGAAGCTGGCCCTCCACCTCCGCAAGGGCGGCGCGCGTCCCCTGCTGGTGGCGGCCGACCCCCACCGGGTGGCGGCGGGCGAGCAGCTCCGGGCGCTGGGCCGGCAGCTCAACGTGCCGGTGTTCGGGGGCGACGGCGCCACGACGCCCTCTCAGGTCGCCAGGGGAGCGCTGGAGGAGGCGCGACGGACGGGGCTCAACCTCCTGCTGGTCGACACGCCCGGCTACACGCAGGTGGCGGAGGAGATGCTGACGGAGGTGAAGGAGCTGCACCGCTCCTTCTCGCCCAGCGAGGTGCTCCTGGTAGTGGACGCGATGACCGGCCAGGAAGCGGTGAACGTGGCGCAGGAATCCCAGGAGGCGCTCGGCGTCACCGGCTTCATCATCACGAAGATGGACGGCGATGCCCGCGGCGGCGCCGCCCTGTCGATCCGGGCCGTTACGGGGCTGCCGGTCAAGTTCATCGGCACCGGCGAGAAGGTCGACGCCCTGGAGCCGTTCCATCCCGACCGCTTCGCCTCGCGCATCCTGGGTATGGGCGACGTCCTGAGCCTCGTCGAGAAGGCGCAGGAGACGGTGGACCAGGCGGAAGCGAAGGCGATGGAGCGCAAGCTTAAAACGGGCACGCTCGACCTGAACGACTTCCTGGCGCAGATGCAGCAGGTGAAGCGAATGGGGCCCCTGACGCAGGTCCTGGACATGATCCCCGGCATGAGGGGCATCAAGGGGCAGCTCAACGAGGCGATGCTCGACGAGTCCGTCTGGAAGAGGACGGAGGCGATCGTCTACTCGATGACACCGCGGGAGCGGCGCAACCCGGAGGTGATCGACGGCAGCCGCCGTCGCCGCATCGCCCAGGGGAGCGGCGCCACGGTCCAGGACGTCAACGTGCTGTTGAAGCAGTGGCGGGAGGCGAAGAAGCTCATGGAGGCGCTAGCCTCGGGGCAGGGCCCGAAGATGTTTGGCCCTCCCCGCTAGGTCTGCTATTATTGCCTTTGTCTGATCTCTGCCGGAGGTGAGCAATTGCTGAGGATTCGACTGCGGCGTGTGGGGAAGAAGAAGCGTCCCGCCTACCGCGTGGTGGTCGCCGACTCGCGGGCGCCGCAGAGGGGCGCTTTCATCGAGACGATCGGCCTCTACGACCCCTTGACGGAACCCGCCACCGTCAACATCGACCAGGAGAAAGCCCAGAAGTGGCTGAAACAGGGCGCACAGCCCTCGGAGACCGTGGCCAAGCTGCTGGCGCGGCAGGGTCTCCTGACCGCGAAGGCTCCGGTGCCGCCGGTGCCGCCCGAGGCGCCCGAGCAGGCTGAGCCAGCTGAGTAGGCATCCCGGACCGCCGGTTTCCTTGCTATGAAAGAACTCGTCGAATACATCGCCAGGGCTATCGTCGACTCTCCCGATGAGGTTGCGGTGAGGATGGAGGAGGACAGGGACCGCGTTGTCTTTTTCCTCACGGTTGCCGAACCGGACATGGGGAAGGTGATCGGGAAGCAGGGGCGCATCGCCAACGCCATGCGCACGCTGCTGAAGGTGGCGGCAGCCAGGAGCGGCGTCCGTCGCGCCTCCCTGGAGATCGGGGAATAGAGCGAAGCAGCGCCGCCGGTCTCGCCGTCGCCGCCCCATCATCCGGCGCGGCAGCGTCATCATGGCGTCCTGACGCCGCCCTTCGCGTTATGTCACCTAAATCCTCCCACCGCAGCCAAAGTCAAACCGGGCAGCCGCATGTCGCCGTCGGGCGCGTGCTGGCATCGCGGGGGCTCGCCGGCGAGGTGAAGGTGCGGCCGCTGACCGACCGGCAGGATCTGTTCGCGGCCGGTCAAGAGCTGTGGGTCGGGGACAGCCTCCGCCGCATCGAGACGGCCGGCTGGCACAAGAGCCACGTGTATCTCAAGCTGTCCGGCATCGACTCGGCGGAGGCGGCCGAGGAGTTGCGCGGCCAGTCCCTCTCCCTGCCGGAGGCGCTGCTGGGGCCGCTCCCGGAGGGTCATTTCTATCACTTCCAGATAGTGGGGATGCAGGTGTACGACGGCGGGGGCCGGCACCTGGGCGAGATACGAGAGGTGCTGACCACGGGCGGCAACGACGTCTACGTGGTGCGGGGAGAGCAGGGAGAGATACTGCTGCCCGCCATCGACGACGTGGTGAGGGAAGTAGACGTGGCCGCCGGCCGGGTAGTGGTGGAGCCGATGGAGGGGATGCTGCCGGAGTAGCGCCCGCTTCCTTGACACCCTTCTGCGGCGAGCCTTACAATCGAGTCTACCTGCCGACGCAACGTAAGGTGGGGATATAGCTCAACAGGGAGAGCGCGGCGTTCGCATCGCCGAGGTTGGGGGTTCGAGTCCCCCTATCTCCACCAATCTCCTCCGCTTGCCAGCCTTCCCGCGCCGCGAAGCCATCCCCTCGTCCTTGCGCGGCGAAACGGTTAGCATAGGCCGGTGAGCACGAAGGTCTCCCCCCTTGCGCCCCGTCCCTTGCTGCGGGGGTTCCTGCACCTGGGCGCATTCGCCGCCGCCGTCGCCGGCATCGTCGTCATGCTGCTGCTGGCCCACACCGCTCGCGGCTACGTGGGGGCGGCCATCTTCGGCGCCAGCCTGATCCTGGTCTACGGCACCAGCGCCTCCTATCATTGCATCCCCTGGGACGAGCGTATGACCGACCTCATGCGACGGATGGATCACGCGATGATCTTCGTCCTCATCGTGGGCACCTATACGCCGTTCTGCCTGATGGCGCTGGGAAACGCCTGGGGGATAGGCCTGCTCTCGGCGACCGTGGGGATCGCCGGCGCGGGGGCGCTCATGCGGCTAGTCTGGCTGAACACTCCCCGCTGGTTGGCCGTGCTTCCGTATCTGGCGGCCGGTTGGATAGCGCTGGTCGCGGTGCCGCAGATATTCCAGCGGCTGGACGCCGCGCCGCTGGGCCTGCTGCTGCTGGGCGGCGTCGCCTATAGCGTGGGGGCTGTAGTCTACGCCCGCAAGAGACCCGACCCCTGGCCGAGCGTCTTCGGCTACCACGAGGTCTTCCATTCTTTCACGATAATGGGGAGCGCATCCCACTTCTTCGCGGTGGCTGTGTACCTGCTGCCCAAGTAGAGGGGGAGGACGCCATGCGCTGGCAGGGCCGCGGTGGATGCGCTATCATGACCTACAGCATCGATGCTCCCTACGGGTTGTCCGCTAGGCCGAAGACGGAGTGCCCCCGTAGCTCAGAGGAAAGAGCAGCGGTTTCCTAAACCGCGTGTCGCAGGTTCGAGTCCTGCCGGGGGTACCACTTTTCAGATTCAGGATTGCCCTTCTTCAGCCGTTTATTGCTAATCCCCGTCATCATCTGTCGCCCATCCCCTCGACGAGCAAGAGCGTCTGCCCCACCTCAGACGCCGGAACCCCCCATGATAATGAAGCCGCTCTAGTGACTCCCCCTGAGCGCAGCCTTCGGTGGCAAGGACTCGATGAAGAGGAAGACGAGACGCACACGATCCGGACGTGGTGTGTGTTGGAGGCGACACCTCTTCTCAGTTTTGGGCAAACCTGCCGATTGTAGATCGGTGAGCCCACAGTGAGCCACCGAATCGCTTCGAGAACCGGCCCGGCATGATCAGCAGCCGAGCCACTTCATTGCCTGAGCGCAGATGCGACGTGAGACAGCAGAACCAGTGTCCAAGATCATCGACGACCCAATAGCCCGCCTCACTGCCCTCTTGGAGCAATGGCGCCTGAAGCCGACGCGCAACGCCCGCTGGATACAGGACCTCTGTCGCGCACTTGAGGAGCGCGAGCCCGCCGCCTGGGTCCGCTATCAGCGTGTGGCCGCCCTGGGCGTGGACATAGCTTCCCTCCTCGATCTCCCGCCTTGGAGTCGCGCCGCCATTCGGGGGTCGGCCCTGCTATCGGCCATCGCCCAGGCGACGACGGATCCGGTTGCCAGCCGGCGGCAGAGGGGGGTGGACGTCCGGCGCTGGGAAGCGCAGTTGCGAGGATGGCGCTGGCTCACGGCCTCGACCGCCGTGCTCGATGGCCTGCGCCCCGGCTACGACGACAGCCCGCCCCTGTCCCGGCACGCCAGGCAGTCGCCCATCGAGAGCCGCGTCCTCGCCTTGGCAGAGAGCTTCGACAACTTGACCACCGGTCGAGGTGGGGCGTCCCCGATGAGAATCACCGAGGCCCTTCGTGCCCTCCGCGCCGGCGACTGGGGCCCTCACGACCCCCAGCTGGTAGACCTTCTCTGGTCCGAGGCCGGCCAGGCTGCCTGCACCAAGCTGACCAGATTCGGCGGCGTTCCCTTCGAGAACATTGTGAGTGAGCTGAGGGCCAGCATGCGCCTCCTGGACCGGGAGCAACCCGACCCCATCCTGAGGGTGCACCACCACACCAAGGCCGACAAGGCAGCATTGGCTGCGTCCCCCGATCCGCCCTCAGCAAAGGAAGACGAGGCCAGTGCCCAGGAAGATGTGGAGAGGAGAAAGGAGATGAGATTGACCACCACGAAGCATGAAGGAAGCACTGACACAGGCGAGAGCAGCATCGCCGAGGCTTCTCTCCCTGCTCAAGTAGCAGCCGCCATGCGCGAGATGGAAGAGATACGCGCCGCGGCCACCAGAGGTCTTGAGGCTCTCGCCTCTGTCGCGCCGGCACTGGAGGATCTTGCGGATATTGTCTTCCGCCTCCAGACAAAGATCCAGTGCGTTCAGGATGGCGGGGTTGGTACTCGGCCCGTCCGACACGCCGATGATCTGCAGCCGGTTAGTCTGCGGGTCGAATGGCCCGAGGGCCCGCTCGGCGTTGCGGAGGTGGTCCGCGTGCTCGATAGTCTACGTGATCTCCACGACCTCCGCGTGCAGGATCAGTCCTCTTCGCGGGCTGTCCTGGAGGCCCGAACCGACCCGAACGCAGACCTGACTGTCCTTGAGGCCAAGGTCGCCGGTGCGCTGGCGAGGCACCTGGATGCCGGCGGCGAAGGCGAG
>DAOUEO010000131.1:0-2266 GCA_034430455.1 Dehalococcoidia bacterium
GTGTACACCCGCCACCTGGCCTACAACGACTTTCGCCACGCATTCCTCGCGCTGGGCCCCTACCTGAGCGGGGCCGACATCACCGTGGGCAGCCTGGACGCCTCGCTCTCCGACGCCGGAAGGCCGCTGGGCTGCGTCCGCACGTACAACCTCCTGGCGCCGCCCGAGAGCGTGGAGGGGCTCGTCTTCGCCGGCTTCGACGTGCTCACCATCGCCACCAACCACGCCAAGGACTGCGGCAGCGGCGGCCTGGCCTGCGACGAGGCCCTGCTAGACACCATCGTCAATCTCAGAGGGGCCGGCATCGAGACTGTGGGAGCGGGAAGCAATCCGGAGGAGGCGCGGAGCCCGGCCGTCATCTCCGTGCGGGGGACGCGCTTCGCCTTCCTGGGCTACGACGACATCGCCCCTTACTACCACGCCGCCGAGGGCCAGCCCGGCACGGCCTCCCTGGACGCTTCCTCTCTCCGCGCGGACATAGCCCGCGCCCGGCAGGCGGCGGACGTGGTCGTGGTGCTGCCTCACTGGGGCAGTGAATACACGGCGACGCCTACGGAACGGCAGCGCGAACTGGCGGGGACGGCAATCGAGGCGGGGGCCACGCTGGTCATCGGCAACCACCCCCACTGGGCGCAGGCGGTGGAGCAACCCGATGGGGCGTTCGTCGCCTACGCCCTCGGCAACTTCGTCTTCGACCAGGACTGGTCGCGGGAGACCCGGCAAGGGGTGGTGCTGGAGGCGGTCTTCCAGGGCTCTACGCTGGCGAGCGTGAACCTCGTTCCGATCAGCATCCAGGATATGCACCAGCCGACGCTGGCGCCGCCGGAGGAGGCGGAGGAGATCCTCAAGCGCATCCGCGAGGCGTCGGAGGGGCTGCGGTAGCGGGAGGCGCGAAGAGGGAGATTCCCACTCCCGGGGTTCGGCCGATTGACATTTCTCTCTCCTTGTCGGAGAATCCCCGTACAGGGCTGAGCCGCCCAGCGCATGCTCGGGCCGCGACCCAGGTAGAGAAGACTGCCCAACGCCTAGACTACGGGCAGGGCGACACGGGGATCCTTTGATGCGGCTGTCAACCCGCACGCTCATCAGGCTTTGTCGAGCGGGCCAGGTATTCTGCCTGCTCATGAGCCTGTCGGGGTTCGTCCTCATCTTCGCCTCAGCTTCTCCGGCCTTTGCCCAGGGGGGCTGCCAGAGCGTCTGCATGGGAGAGAACGCGGACATAGACGCCTGCATCTGGTGCGAGCGGATAGAGCACGGGGCGGGCGCGGGCGGGATGGCGGCGGCGTCGCTGCTCCTACTCGGCGGCCTGGGCGGGGCGATGACGCTGGGCGAGCTCTGCCACGGCCTCGAGCAGGGCGGCGGCGGCGTTCCCGGCACCGGCGGCAGGGGGGAGGGCGGCGAGTATACCCTCCCGGAGCCCGGCAACCTCGCGAACTTCCTCAACGGCCTCGGCCTCACCAACGCCGACGGCTCCCCCATAAACGCCGACTCGCTATCGTCGTCCATGAACCAAATGATGCAACAGGGCGGGGAAGGCGGCGAACCTCCCGACAGACCCTACCTCGGCGGGTTCGGTACGCGGACGGCAGGCGGGGAAGGGGGCGAGCCGGGGGCAGAGGGAGAAGGCGGAGCCGTCCGTCCGGCGGAGGTCGAAGGGACGGGACCCCGGCCGGCCGTGTCCGAGGGCGAAACACCGCGCATCACGGCTGAAGGAGAGGAGGGAGCGCGGCCGGCGACGGCTGGAGGCGAGGAGGGCGAGACTTTCCGGGGGGCACAGCCCGAAGGCGGCGAGCCGCCGCGCGGGCCGGCGTCAGAAGAGGCCGGCAACCGCTGGCAGATGCTGCAGGCCGACAGCGAGGGAAGGATATACGACGCCAACCGCAATCATGTCCTCAGCATCGACGCCGACGGGAACGTCACAGACCTCGCCGGCAGGCCGGTGCAAGGGGTATCACTTGCAGACACGCCCGGCGCCCACGTCATCAGGGGATACGTCGACGCGGACGGGAACGAGATCAGGACTTCTTTCGGGGGGAATCTTCAGCGTTTCGAGCCGTCTGAGGACGGACGCGGCGGAAGGTACTACCCTACCGACCTGCCGGACCCCAAGGGACCGCCGGTGCCGCTGAGCGACGAAGTGGCCGCGCGCTGGCAGGCGGTGGGGGCCGGGCCGGAGGGCGAGATGCGCGCTCCGGACGGCAGCGTCATCGGCCGGATCGGCACAGACGGCACGATGACGACCCACGACGGGAGGGCCATCAGCGGC
>DAOUEO010000132.1:0-1946 GCA_034430455.1 Dehalococcoidia bacterium
CGCCTGCCTTGTTCAACAGGCCCAGGTCTAGCCGCTCTTCGATGTCCATGTCCTGCCAGAACGCTGCAAACGGCGGCATGTCGTGCGTATTGAGGCTGGCCACCGAATCGGATGAGATCCCGTGAAGCGGCCTCTGGCCAGCGCTCATCTCGTACTGAACCACGTACATTCGGCTGACCCCATGGCGACTCATGGCCTGATTGACGTACGTGGGGACAGTACCAAGATTCTCTCCTACAATCGAGGAGCTGTGTCTGTGGGACTCCAAGCTCAATATAGCGTAGAGCTCCTCGGCGGGGTAGCGGACGTAGACCCCGTCCGAGGCGTCCACCTCCTTGGGGATCCAGAAGAGCCGGTGAAGGCCCATTACATGGTCGATCCGCAGCAAGCGGGCGTGCCTCAGGTGATGCTGCAGATAGGCGATGAAGTACCGGTATCGCTGCTCCCCGAGCCTCTCCGGATGGAGCGGCGGGAACCCCCAATCCTGCCCCCTGGTGAAGACCGCGTCCGGCGGCGCGCCGGTAGAGACGTCGAGCGCGAAGAGTTCGCGCTCCCGCCACACATCATAGCCGTGGGGATGGACGCCGAGGGGCAGGTCGAGATACATCTCCTGGCCGAGCTGGTCGGCCTTCTCTTTCAGGCCCTGTACCTGCTCATGGGCCAGCCACTGCCCGTACAGGTGATAGCGGTAGGCCTCCTCGTCGTAGTCCCTCGGCTTGAGAACGCCGTCTCGCGCCGGCTGGGGCCAGCTCGGCCAGGGCGTGCGCTGACGCTCGCCGGTCGCCCGGAAGCGGGCATAGTCCGCAACCGCCGGATTCTTCTCCAGGAAGCGACCAAAGGCTACATGGCGATCCAACCCATTGCTGAAGAAGGAGTCCGCCAGCTTTCCCAAGACCGTGTGTTTCAGTGCCATCTGGCGGCGGTAGTCGACAATGTCCGACGAGCGCAGCTCCCCCAGTTCCCGCTGTACCTCATTCGACGACAGAAAGGCTTGCGCCCCCGGGCTGCTGTTCAACTCCGGGACCCGGCGCACATCGACGTAGAACTCGTTCCAGAAAAGGCGGCTGACCGGAGCGTAGGGGCTGGGATTGAAGGGTTCATCTAGAAAGGAGGCGAGGATGGGAAGCGTGGCTACCACGCTGCCGCCCAGTTCCGCGCCCCAGTCCATGAGCGCCCCCAGGTCGGAGAGGTCGCCGGCTCCCCAGCTCTCTTTGGAATGAAGCGCGTAGAGAGGCAGGAACACTCCCCACAGTCGACCGTTTGAACGGTTGCCGCCGCCATAGGCGCGCCGGGGGGCGGCAATGACCATCGTCTCAAGGGCTCGACGCCGATTCTCCAGCCTGAGCCGATGGTACCCCTGCGGCAACGACGTGGGGAGCACAAAGCGCTTGGCCAGGTAGCAGGTGCCCTCCACCTCTTCCCTGCGGAGTGTAGGCAGGCGGGGAATCTCCACTTCCCACTGCCGCACCTCTCCCGTCTCCAGGCTCAGGCGGCATGCCAGGCGACCGCTCGCCCCTTCTTCCGGCAGGCGGAGCTCGACCTCGGCGGTCTCCCCCTCCCAGACGACGATGACCGGCTCCAGGGGTTTCTCCCACCGGTCGCGTCTGTGCTGCTTGAGAGCAGCCGGCACGTCCTCCAGCCGTTGCACCGGCGCACCCATTGCGCCCAGGGCGAGCAAGAGCGCCTCCGTTGAGGCCTCCTTTCGGCGGCGGGCCACATCGTAGTACGCGGTCTGAATCCCATAGAGGCGCGCGAGCTGACGGAGCGCGCCCCCCCTCTCTGCCCTAGAGGTCACTCCCCAGTCTCCAGCAACTGGAGAATGCCGGCCAAGGGTATGCCTACCCAGTCCGGGCGGTTGTTGAGTTCGTAGCCCACCTCGTAGACAGCCTTCTCGAGCAGGAAGGCGTCGAGGAGTACCTGGAGGTCATCGCTACCCTTCGGCAGGA
>DAOUEO010000133.1:0-9971 GCA_034430455.1 Dehalococcoidia bacterium
CTCGGGAGAGTGCAGAGAGGGATTCTCCCTCTCTGCCGGGGTTCAAGGGGTGTCCCCTTGAACTTCTGTGACTTTCCTGGGGCGGGAGGGTGGGAAGATCGGCGTTAATGTTACGAGTAGCGGCAGCGGCCACCCCGCCGGGCGGGCCTGCCTGCCGGTAGGCAGGGCCAAAGCCTTACCCCACACTGGCCCGCCACCCCCTTGGGGGAGTCCAGAGAGCCTGCCCGCCACCCCCTCGGGAGAGTGCAGAGAGGGATTCTCCCTCTCTGCCGGGGTTCAAGGGGTGTCCCCTTGATCTTCTGTGACTTCCCTAGGGCGGGTGGGTGGGAAGAAGACGCCCATGTTGCGCCGACAACGCCGATGTCCCATGACCCGCGAGCGGGGAATAGCCAACGCAACGTAGAGGAAGGCTTCAGCCTTCCACGGCAGCCTCTTCCAGATACACGCGTCGTGGAGGGCTGAAGCCCTGCCCTACATTCTCCACTCCTCGCCCTCAAGGGGGAGTCCAGTGGGGTCCTCCCCTCTGGCGGGGGTTTCAGGGGGTGTCCCCCTGATTCCCCGTGACCTTTCGAGGGTGGGAGGGTGGGAGCAACCACGCCCATGTTACGAGTAGCGGCAGTGGCCCCATGCCGGGCGGGCCTGCCCGCCTTCTCCAACCAAGTAGGGTCGGGGCTCTGTACCCGACCCGCCTGTGGGCCGACGGACTAGCGGCCCGCCAACCCCTCGGGAGAGTGCAGAGAGGGATTCTCCCTCTCTGCCGGGGTTCAAGGGGTGTCCCCTTGATCTTCTGTGACCTTTCTAGGGTGGGAGGGTGGGAAGAAGACGCCCATGTTACGGCGACAACGCCGATGTCTCATGACCCGCGAGCGGGGAATAGCCAACGCAACGTAGAGGAAGGCTTCAGCCTTCCACGACATTCTCCACTCCTCGCCCTCAAGGGGGAGTCCAGAGGGGGATGCTCCCCCTCTGGCGGGGGTTTCAGGGGGTGTCCCCCTGAGATTCCTGTATTCCTTCCTGGGCGGGTGGGTGGGAACACACCACATAGCTCTTCCCGCGAGGGAGGCGCGGAGGGCCTGCCCGCCGCACAGTGCCACATCTCCCTTACAGACCGCCGACCCCTCTGCTATCATAGCCCCACGACAGCACCATCCCGCCGACCGGCCGCCGCCGCGCGAGCGGTCAATCAACCAGAACCGCCCTTTTCAGATTCGCAAGAAAAAAACTTTCCCCAAACAACATCAATCAAACCCCTGGCGGCAGCGCCCGTCCCATCGGCCGACCCCTGGCTGGCTCCGCCATCATGGCCGCGAGCGCGCGGATGCCGGATCACCCCATCTCAGCGATGACCCTCTCCCCCTCCTCGATGAGAGCCGAGAGGAAGTCCTTCTCCTCCACCGTCCGCACCACCTCCCCCTTGCGGAAGACGACGCCGCGCTCCCTGCCGCCGGCTATCCCCACGTCCGCCTGACGCGCCTCGCCGGGGCCGTTCACCACGCAGCCCATCACCGCCACCGTTATCGGCTTGCCCAGCCGCTGGAAGTGCTCCTCCACCTTGTGGACGAGCGGTATCAGGTCGATCTCGGTGCGGCCGCAGGTGGGGCAGGCGATCACCGTCGGCCCCCGACGGCGCAGGTTCAGCGTGTTCAGTATCTCCCAGCAGACCGGTATCTCCTCCGTGGGGTCCGCCGCCAGCGACACGCGGATCGTGTCGCCGATCCCCTCCGCGAGCAGGATGCCGATCCCGATGGCGCTGCGCACGGCGCCGCTTCGGGGCGTGCCCGCCTCCGTCACCCCCAGGTGGAAGGGATAGGGCACCTTGGGCGCCAGCAGACGGTGCGCCTCCACCATCGTCGGCACGTCGAACGCCTTGAGGGAGACCTTTATGAGGTCGAAGCCCATCTCCTCCAGGATGCCGATCTCCCACAGCGCCGCCTCGACCATGCGCTGCGACGTCGTGGGTGGCGTCTCGCCCTCCGCGAGCGTCGGCAGAGGGGGCAGGCTGCCCGCGTTCACCCCTACTCGGATCGGCGTCGCGCGCTCCTTCGCCTCCCGCACGACCGCCCGGATCTTCTCGGGGTCGCGGATGTTCCCGGGGTTGAGACGCAGCCCCGCGACGCCGGCGCGCAGGGCCGCCAGCGCCAGGTGGTGGTCGAAGTGGATGTCCGCTACGAGGGGGACGGGGCTATGGGCGATAAGCTCCGGGAGCGCCGCCGCAGCCTCCCCATCGGGCACGGCCACCCGCACGATCTCGCAGCCGAGCTCGGCCAGGGCGTAGACCTGTCGCAGGGTGGCGGCGACGTCGGCGGTCTTGGTGTTTGTCATCGACTGGACGGCGATCGGCGCGTCGCCGCCGACCACGACGTTGCCGATGTGGAGCGGTTTCGATATCCGGCGGGCCATCAGCGGAAGAAGGTCTCGCCGCGGATGAGGCGGAGAATATCAAGGTAGCTGATGACGACCACAAACACCATGAAGAAGGCGAGCCCCGCCAGGTGCACCAGCGCCTCCTTCTGGGGCGCGATCCGCCGCCCGCGACGCAGTATCTCCAGCAGGACGAACACTATCCGCCCCCCGTCCAGGAATGGCAGGGGGAGGATGTTGATGACGGCAAGGTTGATGCTCAGCAGCGCCGCCAGGTCCATCAGCGATTTCCATCCCGCCTCCTTGACCACCTCGCCGGTGGCCTGGGCGATGCCCACAGGGCCCGCCACCTGTGGGTTGGCCGCTCCCTTGAACCAGGAGATCACCTCGTTGCGCGCGAGCTTCAGGGCGTCGAAGGTGGAGCGCGTCCCCAGCGGGAGCGCTTCCCAGGGAGGATAGGACTGCATCTCCGTGAACGGGTACTGCGCGCCCAATTGGATCCCCGTCCACCCCTGTCCCTCGGGAGGGGCCCAGCGCGCCCGCACCCTGGCGTCGAGGAAATCGCCTCCCCGTTTGACCGTCATCGTCATCGTCTCGCCCAGGTTGAGCCGGATGTTATAGCTCGCGTCGGGGACGTTCTGGATGTTGCGGCCGTTGATCTTGTAGATCACGTCGCCTGTCTGGAGGCCCGCCGCCTCTGCTGGTGAGTCGGGCAGCACCTGGCCGATGACCGGACGCCCCACTGAGACCTCGCGCGGGATCATGAAGCCCGTCGTGAAGAGGGCGATGGCCAGCACGAAGTTCATGAACGCCCCCGCCGAGAGGACAACGATCCGCTTCAGAGGGGGTTTTGCCGCCAGGCTCTCCGGATGCGTGGGGTCCTCCTCGCCCAACATGCGCACGAAGCCGCCCAGGGGCAAGGCGTTGATGGAGTACTCCGTCTCCCCCCGCTTGAAGGCGGCTATCCGCGGCGGGAAGCCTACCCCGAACTCGATTACCCGCACCCCCATGAGCTTCGCGGTGACGAAGTGCCCGAACTCATGGGCGAGCACCAGGAGGACGATGATGGCGATGAAGGGCAGAAGGGACTCGTATAGAGCGCTCATGCCTTCGCCCTCACCAAGTCTTCGGCCCGCGCCCGTGCCCAGGCGTCGGCCGCTTGTATTCCGTCGAGGTTGGGGTTAGAGATGCCATCGTGCCCGTCCAGCGTCTCCTCGATGACCGGCGGGATATCGGTGAAACGGATGTGGCCGGCGAGGAAGTGCTCCACCGCTACCTCGTCGGCGGCCGCCAGCACCGCCGGATAGGTGCCGCCGTGGTGCCCCGCCTCCAGCGCCAGCCCCAGACAGGGGTAGCGCTGCAGGTCCAGCTTCTCGAAGTGGAGGGCCCTTGCCTGCTTCAGGTCGAGACGGGGCAGGGAGGGCAGGGGCAGCCGCTCCGGATAGCAGAGCGCGTACTGGATCGGCAGCCGCATGTCGGGCAGGCCGAGCTGCGCCTTCAGCGAGCCGTCCACGAACTCCACCAACGAATGGATGACGCTCTCCCGGTGCATTACGATCTCGATCCTATCCAGCGGCACGTCGAACAGCCAGCGCGCCTCGATCGCCTCCAGCCCCTTGTTGAGAAGGGTCGCCGAGTCGACCGTGATCTTCCGCCCCATCTGCCACGTGGGATGGAGCAGGGCCTGCCGCGGCGTCACCAGCCGTAGCTCGTCCAGACCCTTGTCCCTGAAGGCGCCGCCCGAAGCGGTGAGGATGAGACGGCTTATCGCCGTCTTCTTCTCTCCCCGCAGGCACTGCCAGATGGCGCTGTGCTCGCTGTCGACCGGCCTTATCTCGCCGCGACCGCGGGCAGCCGCTTCGGCGACTATCCCGCCCGCCATGACCAGCGCCTCTTTGTTGGCCAGCGCCACCACCTTGCCCGCCGCCAGGGCCGCCAGGGTGGGGGCCAGGCCGGCCTTCCCCGCCGTGGCCACCACGACGATATCGACCTCAGGGTGGACGGCCATCTCTTCCAGGGATGACCAGGCAGCGCCTCTGACATCAATAACGCTTCGGGGGGGGCGTTCGTTTCCATCATAGGAGATAAGCCGGGGGAGAAACTCGCGCGCCTGCTCTTCGAGGAGGGTGACGTTGCGGCCGGCGGCCAGGCCGACGACCCGAAAGCGCTCACGCAGCCCCCGCACCACGTCGAGGGCCTGACACCCTATGGACCCTGTGGAGCCGAGTATCGCGAGGCCGGTTACAGTATTACCCACCTTAGGTAGTAGTATACCACGATGGTCGTGAGGAGGACGCTGTCGAGGCGGTCCATGAGCCCCCCGTGGCCGGGGACGAGCCCGCTGGCGTCCTTGATCTCCATGCTCCGTTTCAGCTTCGACTCGGCGAGGTCGCCGATCTGGGCCGCCAGCGGCAGCAGCAGCGAGAGGGGGATGATCAGGGCGGCCTCCTTGCGGAGCCCCAGGAAGTAGTTGAGGAGGATGACCGCCGCCGCCCCGAAGACGAGGCCGGCCACGCTGCCCTCCACCGTCTTGCCGGGGCTGATCGTGGGGGCTAGGTGGTGTCGCCCGATGGCCCGCCCCACGAAATAGGCCGACGTATCGCAGGCAAAGGTGGAGAAGACCGCCAGGTAGACCCAGTCGCGGCCGTCTCCCAGGTCGCGCAGGAGCACCAGGTGGCTACCCAGCCACCCCAGGTAGAGGACGCCGCCCACGGCCCACAGCCAGTCGGGGAGCGCCTCCGTCGTCTCGCTGAAGAAGGTGACCCAGACGAGAGGGACGACGATGGCGCCGATCAGGAACCAGCTCATCCACTCGCCGCCGGCGTGGGCTGCCCCTGCCAGAGCGGCGGAAAACGATGCGGCGATCAGGGCGAGCGGCCGTAGCCAGGCGCCGCGCGCGGACTGGAACTCCAGCGTCGCCGCGAAGAGGATCGCCGCCACCGCCGCCGCGAACCAGCGGTCGCCGGTCCAGATGAGCAGGACGACAAGGGGAAGGCCGACGACCGCGCTCGCGACGCGCACCTTCAGCATCCGCTACTGCCTTCCTGGGTGCCCCCGCCTTTCCTCTTCGCCCTGACCCCGCCGAAGCGCCGCTCCCGCCGGCCGTACGCCTGGAGCGCCTCCTCCATCTCCTCCGGCCCGAAATCCGGCCAGTAGATGGGGGTGGAGTAGTACTCCGCGTAGGCCGCCTGCCAGACAAGGAAATTGGAGAGACGCATCTCCCCCGCCGTGCGGATGATCAGGTCGGGGTCGGGCAGACCGGCCGTGTACAGATAAGAGCCGAAGCTATCCTCGTCGATCCTCTCCGGCGGCAGCCCCTCCGCCACGACGCGGCGCACCGCATCCACGATCTCGGCCCGCCCGCCGTAGTCGAAGGCCACGGCGACCGTTATCCGCCGGTTATCCTTCGTCAGCTCCACCGCGTCGAGGACCTGTTGCCGCAGCCGCGGCGGCAGGCGGTCGAGGCTGCCCAGGTGGAGGAGCCGGGCGCCCCGCTCGTGCAGCCTCCGGATCTCCCGCTTGATGACGTTGCCCAAGAGTCGCAGGAGGGTGTTGACCTCGGCGCGCGGGCGTTGCCAGTTCTCCGTCGAGAAGGCGTAGAGCGTCAGGTAGGGCACCCCGCGCTCGCCGAGGAACTCGATGATGCGGCGGATGTTCTCCGTTCCCGCCTGGTGGCCCGCCCGGCGCGGCAGCCCCCGCTCCTCGGCCCAGCGACCGTTGCCGTCCATGATGATGGCGACGTGGGTCGGGAGGTCGGTCGTCCTCTTCGGCCCTGTGCGGGAGGGGTCCGATGCTGCCGCCATAAAAAGCCTGCCGCCCGAGAGGATGAACCGGACGGCAGGCTACACCTCCAGCAGTTCCGCTTCCTTCTGTTTCCCCAGCTTGTCTATCTCTTCGATGAAGCGGTCGGTCAGCTTCTGCAATTGATCCTGCGCCCGGTGGTCGTCGTCCTCCGAGACCTTCTTCTCCTTGTCGAGCAGGCGGATCTCGTCGACGCAGTGGCGGCGGACGTTGCGCACCGCTACCCGTCCCTCCTCGACCTTCTTGTGCACCGACTTGACCAGCTCCTTGCGCCTCTCCTCGGTGAGCTGCGGGATCGCCAGGCGGATCGTGTGGCCGTCGTTGATCGGGTTGAGGCCCAGGTCCGACTTCTGGATCGCCTTCTCGATCGGGCCCAGGGCCTGCCGGTCCCACGGCTGGATGACGAGGAGCCGCGCCTCCGGGGCGCTGATCGTGGCCAGTTGATTCAAGGGGAGAGTGCTGTCGTAGTAGTCGACCTTGAGCTGCTCCACCAGACTCGGCCTCGCGTGGCCGGTGCGCACGGCGTCCAGCTCCCGCTGCAGGACGGCGACCGCCATCTTCATTCGGTGTTCGGCGTCGGCAATGGTTTCCTCGATCATCGGTGGCCTACCCCTTTGCAGAAGATCGCTCGATACTGCGGCTGTTCGTGGTCTAGGAAGGCGGCGGCTGAGAGTCCGCCAGCGCTGTCTGGATATCGCCCACCAGGGTGCCGATCTTCTCGCCGCGCGCCGCCCGCGCTATGCTCTCGGGTGCCAGCAGGTCGAAGACGACGATGGGCAGGCTGCGCTCCAGGCACAGGGTCAGCGCCGTCGCGTCCATGACCTTGAGACGGCGGCTGAGGGCGTCGGCGTAGCCCAGCGTCTCGAAGCGGCGGGCCTGCGGCTCCTTCGCCGGGTCGGCCTCGTACACCCCGTCCACCTTGTTCTTCACCATCAGCAGCGCCTCCGCCCCAATCTCGACGGCGCGCAGGGCGGCGGCGGTGTCCGTCGTCAGGTAGGGGTTGCCGGTGCCCGCCGCGAAGATGACGACGCGCCCCTCCTTCAGATGCTGGAGGGCCTGCCGGGGTACATAGGGCTCCGCCACCCGCTGGACGTCGATCGCCGACTGTACGCGGGCGGCGAGTCCCACCCGCTCCAGCGAGTCCTGGAGGGCGAGGGCGTTGATGATCGTGGCCAGCATGCCGGCGTAGTCGGCGGTGACGCGCCGCATCCCGCCGCCGTCCTCGCTGACGCTCGTGCCCCGCAGGAAATTGCCGGCGCCCACCACGACCGCCATCTCGGGGCAGACCGCGTGCGCCGCCGCTATCTTCTCGGCCACCAGGGAAAGGGTGGGGATGTCCAGACCGAAGTGGCCTCCTCCGGCGAGAGCCTCGCCGCTCATCTTGAGGAGGACTCGTCTGTAGCCGGACTCGGCCATAGGCGGTCTAGTTCCCCAGTTCGAATCGCGCGAACCGGCGCACCCGGACGTTCTCGCCCGTCTTGGCGATGACGTCGTTCACAATGTCCTGGACCGTCCGCGAAGGGTCGCGGATGTAGGCCTGATTGAGCAGGCACGTCTCTTCGACGGGCCGTACCTCGTTGGGGGTGAGCTCCTCTTTCGAGACGGCGAGAGGGCCGGTGGCGGCCACCTGCATCGCCAGGTCGCGGGCGAGGGCCCGGAAGTCGTCGGTGCGGGCCACGAAGTCCGTCTCGCAGTTCACCTCCACCATCGCCCCTATCCTGCCGCCGGCGTGGATGTAGCACTCCACCAGCCCCTGCTCGGTGGAGCGATGGGCCTTCCGCTCGGCCAGGCTGAGGCCCCGCTCGCGCAGGGTCGCCGCCGCCTTGACCTGGTCGCCCGCGGTCTCTATGAGGGCCTTCTTGCAGTCCATCACGCCGGCGCCGGTCTTCTCTCGCAGCTCCTTGATATCTGCCGCAGAAACGTTCACCAATGCAGTCCCTTCTACCCTATTCTTGCTTTGCCGTCGTCTCTTAGGGGGTGGGCTCTTCGGCGACCGCCGTCTCCGCCGGCGATTCCGGCGGCGCTTCTTCGGGGGTCGCCTCTTTCTCCTCCGCGACGGCCTTTTCCGCGTGTTCGGGCGCCGGCTCCTCGGGGGAGGCGCTGTAGCTCTGTCCGGCGAGCACCTCCAGCTCGTCGGGAGAGTACTCGCGCAGCGCCAGCCCCTCCAGCGCGGCGTCGGCGATGCGGGCCGTGATCAGCCTGATCGCGCGGATGGCGTCGTCGTTGGAGGGGATGGGGTAGTCTATCTCGTCGGGGTTGCAGTTCGTGTCCACCATCGCCACGATGGGGATGCCCAGGCGACGGGACTCGGCGACGGCGATGCGTTCCGCCGTCGCATCGACGATGAAGATGGCGGCGGGGAGTTGGGTCATCTCCTTGATGCCGCCGAAGTGCCGGTTCAGCCGCTCGGTCTCCTTGTCGAGCTTGAGGGCTTCCTTCTTGGGCAGGCGGTCGTGCTCGCCGCGCGCCTTCTCGTCCTCGAGGCGGACCAGGTGGTCGATGCGGCCCTGAATGGTGGTGAAGTTGGTGAGGGTGCCGCCCAGCCAGCGGTTATTGACATAAGGCATCAGGCAGCGCTTCGCTTCCGTCTCAATAGTCTCCTGCGCCTGTCGCTTGGTGCCCGTGAAGAGGATGCTTTTTTCGCTCGCCACCACGTCGCGCACGAAGCCGCAGGCCCGGGACAGGTACTGGACCGTCTGCTGCAGGTCGATGATGTGGATCCCGTTGCGTTCGGTGAAGATGAACGTCTGCATACGGGGGTCCCAGCGTTGCGTCTGGTGGCCAAAATGGACGCCGGCCTCGAGAAGCGATTTCATGCTTACTGGCGCTACCAATGCTCCTCCCATTTCTCGTCCCTCTCACTGAGGACACTATGCCAACTGCAGCAGCCCGCCCGCTTTGCCTGCTGGAAGGCGCGGAGGGCGGGCGAGAGCAACTTACTATAGCATATGCGGCTGTTGGCGGGCAACGGTGCCGCCTTCGGCTTGCCCCTAAAGCTGACGCCGTCTACAGTGGAATATGTCAACAGTTGTCAGGAGGTCCCAGGGATTGCCTACGTATGAGTATTCCTGTTCCGCATGCGGCTATCGGTATGAGAGGCGCGAAGGCTTCGACGCCCCCTCCACCCAGAGCTGCCCTCGCTGCGGCGAAGAGGCCCGCCGCGTGCTCCATGCGCCGCCCATTCTGTTCAAGGCCTCCGGGTTCTATGCCTCGGACAACCGCAAGGGCTCCGGCTATAGCCCTCCCAGCGAGAAGGTGGAGTCGGTGACCGCCGCCGATTCCCCGAAGGCGTCGGAGCCCGAGAAGCCGGCAGCGAGCAGCGACAAGACCCCCGAGGCGACCGCCGCCGGCTAGAGGCGCCCCTTGAAGGCCGTCATCCAGCGCGTGACCGAGGCGTCCGTATCCGTCGGCGACGAGACCGTGGGCCGTATCGGGCCCGGCCTTGTCGTGCTGCTTGGCGTCGCCCAGGGAGATACCGCCACCGATGCGTGCCGCCTGGCCGAGAAGACGGCCGGCCTGCGTATCTTCAGCGACGCCGAAGGCCGCTTCAACCTCTCCCTCCTCGATACCGGCGGTGAGGCGCTGGTCGTGAGCCAGTTCACCCTCCTCGCCGACAGCCGCAAGGGCCGCCGTCCCAGCTTCACCGGCGCGGCGCCGCCCGAGGAGGCGAAGCCGCTGGTGGGCGAGTATGAGAATGCCCTGCGGCGGCTGGGGGTGCGCGTGGCCGGCGGACGCTTCGGCGCGCACATGCAGGTGGAGATCCTCAACGACGGCCCCGTCACGATCATCCTCGACAGCGCCGAGTTAGA
>DAOUEO010000134.1:0-2316 GCA_034430455.1 Dehalococcoidia bacterium
GAGGGTGTCGGCGGCTGGAACACCCTCATCGTCCGCAGCGACCGCGGCGGGGAGCTGGTGGAGGTGGCCCGCGCCCGGGGGGTCATCGAGGTGGACGTCCTTCCCGAGGAGAACCTGAACCACCTCAAAGAGGCCTCCCTCGGCAAGAGGAAGAGAGGGCTGAGCAACATCGTCGAGATGAGCGGCAGCGAGGACGACCTGCTCTACCTGAGCCTGAGCGAGGATACACGGAGGAAGCTCTTGGCGAAGTGAGAGCGCTCACCTGCGCTCCCTCGCCGGCAAAGAGGAAACTGACATGGCAAACGTGGCGACATTCGAACCGGGCACCGCCCAACTCCTGATGGGCAACGAGGGGATCGCCAGGGGGGCCCTGGAGGCGGGCATGGGCTTCGCCGCCGCCTACCCGGGCAACCCTTCCTCCGAGATCATCGGCACCCTGGCGGAGGTGGCCAAAGACGCCGGCATCTACGTCGAGTGGTCGGTGAACGAGAAAGTGGCCCTGGAGGCCGCAGCCGCCGCCTCCTTCGCCGGCGTGCGCTCCATCGTCGCCATGAAGCAGAACGGCCTCAACGTTGTACTCGACTTCCTGATGGGCCTCGGCATGACGGGCACCAACGCCGGGCTCGTCCTGGTCACCTGCGACGACCCCGGCGCCCTCTCCAGCACGGAGGAGGAGGACTCCCGTCCCGTCGCCCGGTGGGCCTGTCTCCCCCTGCTCGAGCCGGCCACCTTCCAGGAAGAGAAGGATATGACCAGGTGGGCCTTCGAGCTGTCGGAGACCCTGAAGACCGTCTGCCTGCTGCGAGGCGTTACCCGCACCTCCCATGCCCGCGGCGACGTCCGCCTGGGGGAGGTCCTGCCGCCCAACCGCGGGGCGAAGTTCGAGGCTAACGTCCCCCTCCAGTACACGTCCCTGCCGGCCTCCCTGAAGCACGGCCTCGCCCACCAGAAGATGGACCGGGCGCGGGAGATCTTCGAGGACTCCCCCTTCAACTGGTACGAGGGCCCCGAGCGGCCGCAACTCCTCATCGTGACCTGCGGCAGCGGCTGGTTCTACTCCCTGGAGGCGGTCGAGGCCCTCGGCGTCGAGAAGGCGGTCGGCATCCTCAAGCTCGGCACCACCTGGCCCCTGCCGGAGAAGCTGGTAAGGCGGCACCTGGCCGGCGCTGAGAAGGTCCTCGTCGTGGAGGAGATCGACCCCTTCCTGGAGGGTAGCCTCAAAGAGCTGGTGGGAGAGGACCCCGCGGCCGTGGGCCCCGTCGAGTTCTACGGCAAGCGCAGCGGGGACATCCCCATCTCCGGCGAGATCAACCCCGACATCGTCACCAATGCTGTCAGCCGTATCTTGGGGAAAGAGTATGAGCCCGTTGACGCCGACTACGCCCAGAAGGCGCTGCGGCTCACGGCGGGCTTCACCCATCCCCGGATGGTCGGCTTCTGTGCCGGCTGCCCGCACCGCGCCACCTTCTGGGCGGTCAAGAACGCCCTCAAGCTGGACGGACGGGGCGGCTTCGTCACCGGCGACATCGGCTGCTACACCATGGCCCTCGGCCCCACCGGCTTCTGGCAGCTCAAGACCGCCCAGGCGATGGGCTCCGCCGCCGGCATGGCCTGCGGCTTCGGCAAGCTGGGCGAGTTCGGGTTCGAGCAGCCCGTGGTCGCGGCCTGCGGCGACTCTACCTTCTTCCACGCCACCATGCCCGCCCTCATCAGCGGCATCTACAACCGTGCCGATTTCACCCTCCTGGTTCTCGACAACAGCGCCACCGCCATGACCGGCTTCCAGCCTCACCCGGGGACGGGCGTCACCGCCATGGGAGGGGTGGCGCCGGCGATCGACATCGCCGCCGTCTGCCGCGCCCTCGGCGTGCGGGTGGAGGTCGCCGACCCCTTCGACCTCAAGGACACGACCGAGAAGCTGCTCGACCTCATCGAGGACGACGGAGGGGTGAGGGTGCTCGTATCGCGCCGGGAGTGCGCGCTGGTCAGGGCGCGGCGGGAGAAGCCGGCCTACCGCATGCGCGTCGACGCTGCGAAGTGCATCGGCGAGAGCTGCGGCTGCGCCCGCCTCTGCACCCGTGTCTTCCAGTGCCCCGGCCTCATCTGGGACGCCGCTGAGGGCGTCGCCAGGATAGATGAGGTCATCTGCGCCGGCTGCGGCGTCTGCGCCGACATCTGCCCGAGTGGGGCGATCATCAGGGAGGCCGGCCAGCCATGAAGGACAAGGACCCGCTTAACATAATTATCACCGGCGTCGGCGGCCAGGGCAACGTCCTCCTCTCGCAGCTCGCCGGCAAGGCCCTCGTCAGGAGCGGC
>DAOUEO010000135.1:0-6697 GCA_034430455.1 Dehalococcoidia bacterium
CGCTGGGGAGGGGGATGCAGGCGCTCTCGATGGCCATGAGCAGCGTGACACCGGGCCACTCGATGAGGTCGTAGGTGTTGCGTATGAAGTCGAGAAGCGCGTCTTCTATGCCGCCGATAGGTATGGCTCCCTGCGCAAGTTGTGTCCGGCCCGCCGGCGGGGGCCCGGGCGTCGACTGAGTCTAGCAAGGGCCAGATTGGGGTGTCAAGGTAGGGAAAGGAAGACGAGCCGGCAGTCGATAACGCTCCCGATGGCGTCGGCGGCAGCGAAGATAGCGCCTGTCGCCGACGGTGCACCGCAAGATCCCTGCGACTCGCCGTCATCCTTAACGAACTGCGTGCGCCCACGAGCGCTCGGCGCTCTCAGATTGGGCGCTTCTCTCGTCCTCGATCCTTTCCAGGTCTTCAAGCTGTAGATACAGCCAGCGGTTCAGGTCGTGCCGCAGCAGGGCGCGGCGGATCCTGAAGGCGCGCTCGCGCCTCTCCCCGGGGGATAGAGACAGGGCCTCGTGTAGGGCGCGAGCCGTGCCCGCGACGTCATCCGGACGCACGCCGATAGCGCCCTCATGCAGCTCTTCGAACGCTCCGGCGGCGACGGACAGGACTAGCACGCCGCCCTTTCTGTTGACGGCCGGACCTTCTTTCGCCACCAGGTTCATGCCGTCGGCCAGGGAGTTCACGAGCAAGACGTCATACAGGGAGAGCGCCGCGAGAGCCTGCACCCTGTTCTGCTCGTAGAACAGCTTGATCGGCGTCCAGCCGGGCCTTCCGTGGCGGGAGTTTATCTCTTCTATGAGCCTGAACACCCTCTCGGAGTAGTCGCGGTACTCGGGGACCGCCGTACGCGACGGCACGAGGAAGGCGAGGAACTTCACGCGCCCGATCAGCTCCGGATGCTGGTGCAACAGGAGGTCGAAGGCCTCGAAACCGCCGAGGATGTTCTTGCTCGGGTCCATGCGGTCGACGCGGACAATCGTCTGCTCGCCCGTCTCGCGCTGGAGTCGCTTGAGATACTTGCTTCCTTCCGGAGACAGCGTACGCAGCCGCAACACAAACGGGTTCACCGATATGGGGTTGGCCCAGACGCGCGTCCGCTGGCCCCGACAGGTGACCGTCCCTTCGCTGAAGTCGATCCTTGCCTCCGGAACGAATGCCCAGCAGGTAAGGAGGAACTCCTGCACTGAGCTCTCCGTCTGGAACACGATGCTGTCGTTCGCAAGCAGGCCCTCATGAATCGAGTCGACTATCGGCCGAGGCAGGCGCTGCCAAACGTCGATGCCGGGCCAGGGGATGTGGATGAAATGCTGGAGGTGGACATGGGGGAGGAGGTTTCGGATGAAGAGCGGAGCGGCGTAGAAATGGTAGTCGTGCAGCATGACCCCCTTGCAGGAGCCGTACTTCCTGATCTCCTGGACGACGGCCTCTGCTATGGCCTGGTTCACGGGAAGATAGCCCTGCTCCCAGGCATACATAGCCTCCGCCTCCACGTCTCTGGCCTCAAGTTCACGGATAAGTGAGTGCTGGACGAACCAGAGCAGCGGATTGCAGAAGGTGTTGTAGAAAGGGTCGAAGCTGTCGCTCGGCGATGCCACCAGTCGCAGGGTCATGCCGTGCCCGAGGCGAATCGCCGTGCCTTTGTCGACGATGGCCCTGTCCGCCGGAGTATGCGCGCTGGCCACCCAGGAAAACGGTAAAACATCGGCGGCCGAGCTCAGGGCGGTGGCAACGCCGCCGCCTGCAAGGCGCCTTTGAATTCGGCCCTTGTCATCGAAGTAGTGCTCTATCGGACCGCGATTGCTGACGACAACCAGTCGGCTTTCTTTCGGGAGTGTACCAGAGGTTCTCACTCGCATCCCTTGCGCGCCCAAGGTCATCGCCGCCTCCTTTCTTTGCGAAACCATCGAGGGTGCCTGCACGAGTCGTTCAACTGGGGAGAGCAGGAGACAACAAAAGCCGGAGGCTAGTCCCTCCGGCTCGCAGACCAGCTCTCTTTCAGAGGCTTACGAGGTTAGCTGACGGGTTAGGGCTGAAAGAGACTGCCCCTCTCGCCTGGGCGAGATACACCCCCAGATCGCTTGGTTCCCCCGTTCCCATCACGGTGGGATTCAGCCATATTCTCCTGTAAAACCGTCAGAGATCATACCAGCCCAGGACGGAGTTGTCAAGGACGGCCTTGCCGCGGCTGGTACTTCCCTTCGCCTCTGCTATAATATTCTTACAACGAATTGCTGAGGAAGACGCATTGATCTTCGCCTATCTCGACCTCTTGCAGGCCAGCCTCTGGCTCTTCCTTGTCTTCTTCGGCTCCGTCGTCGCGGCCCTGCTGGTGGGGATCACCTTCCACGAGTTCAGCCACGCCCTCGCCGCCTACCTCCTCGGCGACCCCATGGCGCGCAATATGGGCCGCCTATCGCTGAACCCGAAGGTCCATCTCGACCCCATGGGCACCCTCCTCCTGTTCGTCGGCGGGTTCGGCTGGGGCAAGCCGGTGCCGGTAAATAGCTACCGCCTGCGCAACGGCCCCAAGGCGGGAATGGCGATGGTGGCCGCTGCCGGCCCCATCTCGAACCTGGTCATTGCCGCCGCCGCGGGGCTGCCGATACACGCGGGGGTCGTGCCCTGGCGCACGCCCTTCATCGTGCCGTACAGCGTCGCCGCCTGGGACGGGGCCGACTACCTGGGGCTCTTTCTCAGCTCTGTCATCATCTTCAACGTAGTCCTGGCGGTCTTCAACCTCATCCCGCTGGCCCCTCTGGACGGCTTCAGGGTGGCGGCCGGCCTCCTGCCGCGCGACCTGTCGGAGATGATGCTGAGCCTGGAGCCGTACGGCCTCCCCGTCCTGTTCATCCTGCTCATGCTTCCCTTTCTGACCGACGGCTCGGTGAGCCTCCTGCACGAGGTCCTGTCCCCCGCCATCAACGATCTCACGCGCGTCTTCACGGGGGTAAACGGCAGTGTCTTTGGCTAGGGCTCTGTACCGGTCGCGGCAGTTCTTCCACTCTGTCGGCGCCTCTATCGGCGCGGAGGGGCGGGCGGAGGTGGCGCGCCGGCTGAACGCCGAGCAGCAGCGTCTGTTCCACGCGATGACGGCGCGCGACCAGCGCCATTGTCTGGACGTGTTCCACACCCTGCAGCGTGACGGCCACGACGACCCCGAGCTCCTGCTGGCCGCCCTCCTGCACGATGTCGGGAAGGGGCGGGTAAGGCTGTGGCACCGCGTCGCCTATGTGCTCATCCGCGCCCTATCGCCGCGGCTGCTGCGAAGGCTCGCCTCCAACAGCGGCAGCGGCTGGCGGCGGGCCCTGGCGTCGTTCTCGGACCATTCGCGGCGGGGCGCCGCCCTGGTCGAGGCGACGGGCGCCCCGCAGGCGGTCGTCGCCCTGGTGCGCCTGCACTGCGGGGGCGAGGTCGCCGACGACCCGCGGGTGGCGCTCCTCAGGGCCGCCGACGAGTCCTGCTAGGTAGCGCGACCCAACCCTTCCGAACGATAATGAGGGGCGGCGGCAGCGGAGCCGACCGCCGGACGGAGGGATCGCTTGGCAAGGATAGCGATACTGGGGCTGGGCCTCATCGGCGGCTCGCTGGGGCTCGCCCTCAAGCAGTCGCGGCTCCGCGACGTGGAGCTGGTAGGCTACTCCCGCAGCCGCGAGACGAGGGAGAAGGCGCGCCGCGCGGAGGCGATAGACACAATAGCGCCGGACGCGGCGTCGGCGGTGCGGGACGCCGCCATCGTCGTCATCGCCACACCCATATTGACGATCCGACGGATGATGGAGGAGATCGCCCCCGCTCTGCCGCAGGAGTGCATAGTCACCGATGTCGGCAGCACCAAGGCGGAGGTGATGAGGTGGGCGGGGAAGATACTGCCCCGGCACGTGAGCTTCGTCGGCGGCCACCCCATGGCGGGCAAGGAGCAGATGGGGATCGACGCCGCGGAGGCGGGGCTTTTCGAGGGCAAGACCTACTGCATTGTGCCCTCGCCGACGGCCAGGGAGCAGGCGGTGAACTCCGTGATCGGCCTGGCCGAGCTGGTGAAAGCGGTGCCGGTCTACATGGACGCGGAGGAGCACGACAGCTACGTCGCCGCGGTGAGCCATCTGCCGCTGGTAGTCTCCACGGCCCTCTTCTCGCTTGCCCGCGACAGTCTCGCCTGGCCGGAGATGTCCCAACTGGCGTCGAGCGGCTTCCGCGACGTCACCCGCCTGGCGTCGGGAAGCCCGGAGATGAGTTGCGATATCTGCCGCACCAATCGTGAGAACCTCGTGCACTGGCTGAACCGAATGGCGCAGGAGCTCCTGAAGTACCGCGACCTGATCCAGAGCGGCGACGACGAGGAGCTGCTCAAGGCCTTCGCGCGGGTCCAGATCGAGCGCGACACCTTCATCGCCATTGGCGCGCAGCGGCGGGAGGAGCAAGCGGCGGTGGTGACGGAGCCCAGCATCAGCGTATCTGACCTCCTGGTGGGGGATTGGGCCGCCCGCCGTGCCAGGGAGATGACGAAAGCGCTGGAAGAGCAGCGCGGGCGGACAAAGAAGGGAAACGGAGATCACGGCCGCCGGAGATGACGCAACCTCCGCGAAGGATCAGCCCTCCCCGTAGACTGCGTGGCACGCTCATCGTGCCGGGCGACAAATCCATCTCCCATCGAGCCGCCATCCTCAACGCCGTCGCCGCCGGCCCGGCGACCGTCGACAACTTCCTGCCCGCGGACGACTGTCTAGCCACCCTCGACTGCCTCCGCGCCCTCGGCGTCTCCTGGTCTCTGGAGAGCGGCGGCGACGAGAGCGCCCGGCTGTCGCTCACCGGCCGGGGGCTCGGCGGGCTGCGTGAGAGCGCCGACGTGCTCGACGCCCGCAACTCGGGGACGACCATGCGGCTCCTGGCGGGGCTCCTGGCGGGCCGCCCCTTCCGCTCGATCATCACCGGCGACGAATCGCTGTGCAGCCGGCCCATGGGTCGCGTCATCCTCCCCCTGCGGGAGATGGGGGCCGACATCCGGGGCCGCGAAGGCGACAGCCTGGCCCCGCTCACGATCCAGGGCGGGCCGCTGCGGGGAATCCACCATCGCTCGCCGGTCGCCAGCGCCCAGGTCAAGTCGGCGCTCTTGCTGGCGGGGCTCCAGGCCGAGGGGGAGACGACGCTGGAGGAGCCGGCGCGGTCGCGCGACCACACGGAGCGGATGCTGCGGGCGATGGGGGCCGACTTGAAAGAAGAGGGAAACGCTCTCCGCCTGTCGCCCCTTGGGCAGGACTTAGCGCCGCTTGATCTGCGCGTTCCCGGCGACTTCAGCGGTGCCGCCTTCTGGCTGGTGGCGGGCGCCCTCCACCCCGACGCCGAGATCGTCCTCCCCGGCGTCGGCGTCAACCCTACCCGCACGGGCCTTCTCGACGCGCTGCAGGAGATGGGCGCCGATATCGCCGTCAGCGGCGAGCGCGAAGTCGGAGGGGAACCCGTCGCCGACCTCACGGTGCGCTCCAGCAAGCTGAAGGGCATCGTCGTCGAGGGGCCGGCCGTGGTGCGCCTCATCGACGAGGTGCCGGCGCTGGCGGTTGCCGCCGCCCTCGCCCGTGGCCGGACGGTCATCCGCGACGTCGGCGAGTTGCGGGTAAAGGAATCGGACCGCATCCTGGCGACGGCCCAGGAGCTGCGCTGGCTGGGGGCGCGGGTGGAGGAGCGCCCCGAAGGGCTGATGATCGAAGGCGTGGGCGCGTTCCAGGGAGCGCCCTGCGACAGCCGGGGAGACCATCGCCTGGCGCTGGCGCTGGCCGTGGCGGGCGCGGTGGCGCAGGGGGAAACGGCGCTCTCGGGCGCGGAGGCCGCAAGCATCTCCTACCCCGGCTTCTGGCGGCACCTGGACGCGCTGGGATCGGGCTAGAGGAGCAGAAGTGGGACAAGAATCGTCCAAAACGCCTTTGCTGGTCGTGATATCGGGGGCCTCCGGTGTGGGCAAAGATGCCGTGCTCTCCCGTGTGCGCGCCGCCCATCCGGCCGCCCACTTCGTCGTCACCGTCACGACGAGGCCGCCGCGGAGCCGGGAGCGGGACGGCGATGACTACCACTTCCTGAGCGACGACGAGTACGACCGGCTGGTGGCGGAGGACGGATTCCTGGAGCACGCCGCCGTGTACAGCCATCGCTACGGCGTGCCGAAGGCCCAGGTGCGGGAGGCGCTGGCGCGAGGGCAGGACGTCATCGTCCGGGTGGACGTACAGGGTGCTGCCACCATCAAGCGCCTGGTGCCCGACGCCGTCTTCATCTTCCTCGCTCCCGCCTCCCTCGAAGAGCTGGAGGAGCGTCTGCGCCGCCGCAACACGGAAGGGGGGAGCGACCTGCGCCTGCGCCTCGACACGGCGCGGCGGGAAATGGCCTGTCAGGAGGACTTCGACCACGTGGTGATAAACCGGGAGGGCGCGCTGGACGAGGCCGTCTCCCGGATCCTCGCCATCATCGAAGAGGAGAGGGGACGCGAGGGACGCCCCCCCACCCGCGTCTAGCCCTCGCCGCCGCGACCGGCGAGCGTGCTCCCTTTTCTACGAAGAAGGCCCCCGCAGGAAGCCCACGACACCTGCTTCGACTTCGCTTGTTTTGAGAAATCGGGTGGTGCTATATTCCACGGGCCAGGGACAGGCCTGTCACAGAGGTGGGAAGTCATGGGCGGTCTCCCTCCGGCCCTAAGGCTCGTCGGCATCGGCTGGTAT
>DAOUEO010000136.1:0-3241 GCA_034430455.1 Dehalococcoidia bacterium
CCGCTCGTGTACTCATCCATGAGCAGCCGGGCTATGGGCCGGATGTCGTCGAAGGAGGGGTAGTCCTCCAGGTTGACGAACTCCGCCATCAGGGGGATGCCGGCGTGGAGGAGGAAGTCACGGCTCTTGCGGCCGACGGCGACCGCCTTGACCTCCACCTCCCGATTCTCCAGCGCGAAGCTGGCGGCCTGGCGGTTCAGGTTGGCATTCAGGCCGCCGCAGAGGCCGCGGTCGGTGCTGACGAGGAGGAGGGCCACCCGCTCGACGGGCCGCCGGTCGAGCAGGGGATGAGGCGCCTCCAGTCGCAGGCTCTCGATGCTCTCGGCCAGGTCGGCCAGCATCTGCCGCATCTTATCGGCGTAGGGCCGGCCGGCGAGGGCGTTCATCTGCGCCCGCCGCATCTTAGAGGCGGCCACCATCTCCATGGCCCGCGTGATCTTGGCCGTGTTGGTCACGGAGCGGATGCGCCGACGGATCTCTCGAATAGTTGGCATCGCTAATCAGTCATGTCAACGGATAGGAAACGGATAAGCGGACGAGCGGCGGCGCGCCCTAGTAGGGCATGCTCTGCTTGAACTCGCCGATCGCCTTCTTCAGCGCCTCCTCCGTCTCGGAAACGATCTCCCCCTTCTCTTCAATGTCCTGCCCGATCTTCGGGTGGCTGCTCTCCATGAAGCGGTGGAAGGCGACCTCGAAGTCGCGCACCTTGTCGACGGGCACGTCGTCCAGCAGGCCGTTGACGGCGGCGTAGAGTATCTCCACCTGCTGGCGGAGGGGCACCGGCTGATACAGAGGCTGCTTGAGCACCTCGGTAACCCGCCGGCCCCGCTCCAACTGGTTTCGCGTCGCGACGTCGAGCTCGGCGGTCCCGAACTGGGCGAATGCCTGCAGCTCGCGGTACTGCGACAGGTCAAGGCGCAGACGCCCCGCCACCTGGCGCATGGCCCGCCTCTGGGCGGCGCCGCCGACACGCGAGACGGATATGCCAGCGTTGATGGCGGGCCGGAAGCCGGCGTTGAACAGGTCGGCCTCCAGGTAGATCTGGCCGTCGGTAATCGAGATAACGTTTGTCGGGATGTAGGCGGAGACGTCGCCCGCCTGGGTCTCGATAATCGGCAGGGCGGTCAGAGAGCCGCCCCCGAACTCCGGCGCCAGCTTCGCCGCCCGCTCCAGGAGCCGGCTGTGCAGGTAGAAGACGTCGCCGGGGTAGGCCTCGCGTCCCGGGGGACGCCGCAGGAGGAGCGATACCTGGCGGTAGGCCCAGGCGTGCTTCGACAGGTCGTCATAGATGATGAGTGCGTCTTTGCCTTGCTCCATGAACTCCTCGCCCATTGCGCAGCCGGAGTAGGGCGCCAGGTACTGCAGGGGCGCCGGGTCGGAGGCGTTGGCGGAGACGACGATCGTGTGCTCCATGGCGCCGGCCTGCTCGAGGACGGCCGCCGTCTGCACCACCTTCGATACTTTCTGGCCGATGGCCACGTAGATGCAGACCAGGTCGCCGCCCTTCTGGTTGATGATGGTGTCAATGGCGATGGCGCTCTTGCCGGTGGTCCGGTCGCCGATGATCAGCTCACGCTGCCCGCGGCCGATGGGTGTCATGGCGTCGATGGCCTTGATGCCGGTCTGGACGGGGGTGTCGACGGACTGGCGGTCGACTACGCCGGGGGCGATCCGCTCCACGGGGCGCGTCTTCTCCGCCTTGATCGCCCCTTTGCCGTCGAGGGGGTTGCCCAGGGGGTCGACGACGCGGCCGATGAGGGCGTCGCCCGCGGGCACCTCAACGATGCGGCCGGTGGAGCGAACCTCGTCGCCCTCGCCCAGGGTCGTGTAGTCGCCCAGCACCATGATCCCGACCGTGTCCTCTTCGAGGTTGAGGGCGAGGCCCATGGCGCCGTTTTCGAACTCCACCAGCTCGCCGGCCAGACAGTTGGAGAGGCCGTGAACGCGGGCGATGCCGTCGCCCGCCTCGATCACGACGCCGACGTCGACGGCGGCCAGCTCGGCGCCAAAGCGCTCGATCTGCTGCTTGAGAATGGATGCTATCTCTTCGGGCCGTACTGCCATGTCACTCTCTCCGCTGCTATCTTCATAAGTCGCCGCCCCGCGCCGACAACGTCAGGGCGCCGCTCCTTTGAGCTCCTTCTTCAGGGCCAACAGCCTGCTCCGGGTGCTGCCGTCGATCAGCGTGTCTCCCACGCGGGCGATGAGGCCGCCCAGGATCGCCGGGTCGACCTGCGGCTCTACGCTGACCTGCTTGCCCGTGATCCGGCCCAGCCTGGCCGCTACCCCCTTGATCTGCTCGTCGGAGAGGGGCACGGCCGTCGTCACCGCCGCCCGGGCGACGCCGCGGTGCTCGTCCAGAAGCGCCTGGAACTCCTGCCCGATCTGCCCGGCGAGCGCGGTGCGCCGCTTGGCGACGAGGAGACGCGCCAGGTTCATCGCTCGCGGGCTGACCTCCGACAGGGCGGCGGTCAGCAGGGCATCCTTCTCGGCGTCGGACACCCTATCGCTCTCTAGCAGGGCTGCCGCCTCCGGCTGGGTCATCAGAGCCGCCAGCGCCGCCAGATCGGCCGTCCAGCGCTCCAGATCCCGGTGTTCCAGGGCTACGGCAAGGGCCGCCTGAGCGTATCGCTTGGCTGCTGCCTCTATTCTCATGCCAGCTTTGTCCTCAGGGCCGGCGGTCGAGACCGGCCCGCTGCCGCTCTAAGCAAGATGGGGCCTCGGCGCTACGACGAGCCGTCCTTCTCGATGCTGGACTCGGCCAGCACCCCCTCAATGAGGCGCTCGTGGGCCTTCTTGTCAAGCGACTGGTTGATGACCTTCTCCGCCGCCGTGATGGTCAGGTCGGCGAACTGGCGGCGGATCTGCGAGATCGCCTCGTCGCGCTCAAGCTGGATCTCGTTGCGGGCGCGCGCCAAGAGGGCCTCTCCCTCCGTTCGTGCCTGCTGACGGCCCTCGTCCTGGAGCCGAGACGCGATCTGCTGGGCCTGCCCGATAAGGGTCTGGCCCTCCTGGCGCGCCTCCTCCAGACGCTTCTGCACCTCCACGTCGGACTGGGCGGCCTGCTCCTTCATCTGGTCCGCCGCCTCCAAGCCCTCCCGTACCCGCCGCGCGCGCTCGTCCAGCATCCGCATGAACGGCTTGAAGGCCACCAGTCGCAGCAGGATCAGGAGTATGGCGAAGCCGATCAGTTGGGCCAGCAGACCCGGCAGGTTGATTCCCAGTGCACCGATTCCTAGGA
>DAOUEO010000137.1:0-6647 GCA_034430455.1 Dehalococcoidia bacterium
GAAGTCGAGACCATCCGCCGCGACCTCGACCCCCGCGTCTGCGGCCGCACCATCACCGCCGTCCGCATCGCCCCCGACGCCCCCAGGCTCGTGCAGCACGCCTCTCCCGCCGGCTTCGCCCGTCGCCTCGTGGGCCGCCGCATCGAGGCCATCGACCGTCGGGGCAAGTACCTCCTCTTTCGCCTCTCCGGCGGACTCCACCTCGTCGTCCACCTGCGCATGACCGGCGCCCTCCTCCACCGCGATGCCCACGCCGCCGCCGACCGCTACGTCCGCGCCGTCCTCGCCCTTGATGACGGGACGGAGCTGCGCTTCGCCGACCTCCGCAAGCTGGGGACCCTCCGGCTCGTCGACAGTCCCGGAGACGCCGTCGGCAAGCTCGGCCCTGAGCCGCTGTCCACGCGTTTCACCGCCGCTCGCCTCCGCCAGGCGATAGGGAAGCGCCGTGCCCCCATTAAGGCCGTCCTCATGGACCAGCGCGCCCTCGCCGGGCTGGGCAACATCTACGCCGACGAAGCGCTCTTCGCGGCCCGCATCCACCCCCTGCGACGCGCCGATACCCTGAGCGAAGCGGAACACAGGCGACTCCACCGCTCCATCCGCCGCGTCCTGCGACAGGCCCTCGACAATCGCGGCGCCTCCTTCCGCGACTACATCGATGGCGGCGGCCGTGAGGGGAGCCATCAGTTCCACGTCAAGGTCTTCCGCCGGACGGGTAAGCCGTGCTATCTTTGCGGCGCGATGATAGAGCGCATCAAGCTGAGCGGACGCAGCACCCACTTCTGCCGGCGCTGCCAGCCACGGGAGTCTTGACGCTTATGAAAGCCCAACCTCGACTTGACGCCATCACCGACGTCCCCGGCATCCGCGTCGGCCACTGGACCGACCGCCGCGCCGTCACCGGCTGCACCGTCGTCCTCTGTGAGAAGGGGGCTGTCGGTGGAGTGGACATCCGCGGCGGCGCCCCCGGCACCCGCGAGTCCGCCCTGCTGCGTCCCGAAGCCGTCGTCCAGCAGGTGCACGCCGTCTTCCTCACCGGCGGCAGCGCCTTCGGCCTCGATGTTGGCTCCGGCGTCATGCGCTACCTCGAGGAGCGGGGCATCGGCTTCACCTACGGTGGCGCCGTCGTCCCTATCGTCACCGGCGCTGTCCTCTTCGACCTGAACGTCGGGCGCTCAGACGTCCGCCCCGGCGCCGATGCCGGATACCGCGCCTGTCAGGCGGCCAGGAGTGGCCGCGTCGCGCAGGGGAGCGTGGGCGCCGCCACCGGCGCGACCGTCGCCAAGACCCTCACCGTCAAGCGGGCCCTCAAGGGCGGGATCGGGACGGCGAGCGAGCGGCTGGGGCAGGTGACAGTAGCCGCCCTCGTCGCCGTGAACGCCTTCGGCGATATCGTCGACCCCGCGACCGGGGCGCTCGTCGCCGGCCCCCGTGGCGAGCCCGGGCGATTCCGCGACAGCATGGAGCTGGTGCGGGAGGCGGGCGCGGCGGCGATGCTTCCTCTCGCCAACACGACGATCGGCGTCGTCGCCACCAACGCCGCCCTCACGAAGACGCAGGCCACAGGCATCGCCCAGATGGCCCACGACGGCCTGGCCCGCACTGTCCGTCCCGCTCACACGCCGGGAGACGGCGACGCCCTCTTCGTCCTGGCGACGGGGGATGTCGCCGGGACGGTCAATCACGGCATCGTCGGCGCCTTCGCCGCGCGCGCGGTCGAGAGGGCCGTTCTCGCCGCCGTCCGCGAGGCGAAAGGGCTGGCCGGCGTGCCCTCGGCCGCTGAGTGGCGGGAGCGCCTCTCCTGAGGCAAATAGAAACGGAAAAGTGGCCCTCCAGCGGCACTTGACAATGTATTGACGCCTGCTATACTTACGGTGGTGCTGATCTCGATATCGGGACAGCTACCTAGGGGGAAAGCCTACCGCCACGTGTCCGGCGGTGGCAGCTTCCGCAAAGTCGAATAAGGCCCGCTTGGATCGCTGGTCGACCGAGACGGTGCAAGATTAGCCGCTTGACTATGCTTGTGCCCCCTCGGCTTCGGCTGGGAGGGCATTATTAGTCCCGTCATCCAGCATGAATGGTGGACATGAAGGAGGCAGGATGTTTCGCAGAATGCTCAAAGGCAAGATCCACAGGCTGCGCGTGACCGAGGCGGACCTCAACTACGTGGGCAGCATCACCCTCGACCCCGAACTCATGGAGGCGGCCGACATCGCGCCCTATGAACAGGTCCATGTCCTCGACATAGACAACGGCAACCGCCTGACGACCTACGCCATCGCCGGCGAGGTGGGAAGCGGTGAGGCCTGCATCAACGGTGCGGCCGCTCACCTGGTGCACCCGGGTGACATAACTATCGTCCTCGCCTACGCGGACTACACGGAGGAAGAGCTGCGGGACTTTCTGCCCCGGATCGTCCATGTCGACGAGCGGAACAGGATCACCTCCATCGGCCGGGAAGCGCAGGATGTAGCTCTCTCGCAGCACGACATCGCCGACCTGTTCGGCCCAGAGGTGCGACTTTGGGTCGAATAGCCGTTCACGACCTCAGGGCGATGAAGGAGCGCGGCGAGAAGTTCGCCATGCTCACCGCCTACGACTACCCTACCGCCAAGCTCATCGATGAAGCCGGCGTCCCCGTCATCCTTGTCGGCGATAGCCTGGGGATGGTCGTCCTCGGCTACGATTCGACGATACCCGTGACCATGGAAGAGATGCTCCACCACACCAAGGCGGTGGCGAGGGGCACGGAGCGGGCGATCGTCGTCGGTGACATGCCCTTCATGAGCTATCAGACCAGCGTCGAGGACGCCCTCCGCAACGCCGGCCGCTTCCTGCAGGAGGCGGGCGCCACCGCCGTCAAGCTCGAGGGCGGCGTCCCCATGGCCGAGACGGTGCGCCGTCTCGTCGCGGTTGGCATCCCCGTAATGGGACATCTCGGCCTCACGCCTCAGTCCCTGCACCAGCTTGGTGGCCACAAGGTGCAGGGCAAGGCGCCGGCAGCCGCCGTCAAGCTCCTCGACGACGCCCTCGCGCTGCAGGAGGCGGGGGCCTTCGCCATCGTCCTGGAGGGCATCCCCGCTCCTCTCGGCAGGCTGGCCTCGGAGAAGCTGGCTGTCCCCACCATCGGGATCGGGGCCGGCCCGCACTGCGATGGCCAGGTGCAGGTCCTTCACGACCTCCTGGGCCTCTGCGACCGCTTCGTCCCCAAGCACGCCAAGCAGTACGCCCATCTGTCCGCTGAGATTCGTGATGCGGTCACCCGTTACCTTGACGAAGTGAAATCGGGCGCCTTCCCGACGGCAAGAGAGAGCTTCACCATGGATGAGGCTGTCCTAGCGGAGCTAGAGCAAATGGCGGTGTAACATCATGGCCCTTTCCGAAACTATCCGAGCGCTATCAGCAATGCAGGTTGCGACGACCGTCGAAGGTATGCGGCGGCTGCGCTCGCAGGCGGTGGGGAGGAGCGTCGGCTTCGTGCCCACGATGGGCTACCTGCACGAAGGACATCTCTCCCTCGTCCGCCGCGCCCGCGCCGAGAACGACGTCGTCATCGTCAGCATCTTCGTCAACCCAACCCAGTTCGGCCCCACGGAAGACTTCGAGAAATACCCGCGCGACCCTCAGCGCGACCTGACCATGCTCCAGCAGGAGAGAGCGGACATCGTCTTCATGCCCTCCGCCGTGGAGATGTATCCTGAGGGCTTCTCTGCCTACGTCGATGTCGGTGGGGTCACGGAGGTACTGGAAGGCGCGCACCGTCCCGGCCACTTCCGCGGCGTCGCCACCGTTGTCCTGAACCTGCTCAACATCGTCCAGCCGAGAAGGGCCTACTTCGGCCAGAAGGACGCGCAGCAGCTCGTCGTCATCCGCAAGATGGTGAACGACCTCAAGCTCAACGTCGAGGTAGTGCCCTGCGCCACCGTGCGCGAGACGGGCGGCCTCGCCATGAGCAGCCGGAACGTCTTCCTCTCGCCCGATGAGCGCCGCGCCGCCCTCATCCTCTTCCGGGCCCTCAGCCTATCGGAGAGGCTCTGGCGCACAGGGGAGCGCGACGCCAACAAGCTCCGCGATCGTCTCAAGGGCCTCGTCGCCCGCGAGCCTCTGGCCAGCGTGGACTACATCAGCGTGGCCCACCCCGAGACCCTGCAAGAGCTGGAGAGCATGGATGGGCCCACCCTTGTCTCGCTGGCCATCCGTATCGGCGAGACGCGCCTCATCGACAATTTGACTGTGGGCGAGAAGAGACCCTCGCCCGTGCTGGCGGAGCTGGGGGTCGCCGCCAGGTAGCCGCCCATACCTCCTACCACCCCCATGCGGTCGGTAGGGGTCAACGTGTGTCCTCGCTCTATGCCGGGGACAGCACCCTTGTGCCCGGTCCAATGCGTTGACCCCACCCGCCCTTCCCCTGCCGCTATGGCAAGACGCTGTTCCTGATCCCGCCCGTCGCGACACGGCCTCCCACCACAGGGGGAGTTCAGAGGGGACCCGCCCCCTCTGACGGGGGAATCAGGGGGTGTCCCCCTGATTCCCACTTACTTCCCTAGAGTGGGAGGGTGGGAAGAAGAACATTGATGTTACGCGGGAGGCCGGGGGTGGCAGCGCCCCTTCGGGCTACCTGCCTGCCGGTAGGCAGGGACACCCGACTTTTCTCCGCTGCGCCTCGATGCTAGAATGATGACGCCAATCTCGGTTTTCAAGGAGACCCTTTATGGGAGGCCATTCCCACTGGAGTCAGGTCAAGCGGCAAAAAGGCGTCGCCGACGCCCGCAGGGGCCAGGTCTTCACCAAGCTCGGCCGTGAGATAACCGTCGCCGCCCGCCAGAGTGGCCCCGACCCCGAAGCCAACTTCCGCCTCCGCCTCGCCGTCCAGAGGGCCCGCGACAACAACATGCCCAACGACACCATAGAGAGAGCGATCAAGCGCGGCGGCAGCGGGCCGGAGGCCAGCGACCTCTCCGAGGTGACCTACGAAGGGTACGGCCCCGGCGGCATCGCCATCCTCGTGGATGTCCTCACCGACAACCGCAACCGCTCCGTGTCCGACATCCGGACGACGTTCGCCCGGCACGGGGGCAACCTCGGTGAGGCCGGCTGCGTCGTCTGGCTATTCGAGAGCAAGGGCGTGATCCTCGTTGACGCCCCCGAGAGCGAGCGCGAGGATCTGGCCCTCGCCGCCATCGACGCCGGCGCCGAAGACGTGAACATCGAGGGCGAGCGGGTGGAGATCTACACCAGGGCCGAGGACCTGGAGAAGGTGCGACGCGCCCTGGAAGAGCAGAGCATCACCGTCGACTCGGCCGAGCTCACCAAAGTGCCCAAGAGCACCATCACCGTCGGCGAAAAGGAGGGAGTCAAGTCGCTAAGGATCCTCGACAAGCTCGATGAGCTCGATGACGTCCAGCGTGTCCACTCCAACGCCGAGTTCCCCGACGAAGTCCTGGCGGCGTACAGCGGTTAGGCGCCCGCCCATGGCCGAGAGAGCAGAAACGCAACCGGCCCCCGATGGTTCGGTCGTCCTCGGGATCGACCCCGGGCTCCGCGTGACCGGCTACGGCCTGATCGTCCAGTCGAACGCCGACCTCAAGGTGTTGGACTACGGCGTCTTCGCCGTCGATGCTCACCTGCCGCTGGCCGAGCGCTTCCGCCGCCTGTTCGACTCCCTTCAGGAGCTCATCGCCCGCCGCGCGCCGGCCGAGGTCGCCATCGAGCAGCCCTTCCTCGCCCTCAACGTCCGCTCCGCCATGGCCGTCGGCGAGGCGCGGGCCATCGCCGTGCTGGCCGCCGGTATCGCCGGGCTGCCCGTCCACCAGTACTCACCGGCGGCCATAAAGCAGAGCGTCACCGGCTACGGACGCGGCTCGAAGGCGCAGGTGCAGGAGATGGTGCGCCTCCAGCTCGGCCTCGCCGAGGCGCCCCAGCCCGCCGACGCCGCCGACGCCCTTGCCACCGCCCTTTGCCACATCATCCGGCAGCGGGGCAGAAGACTCCTGCAGGAGCGTGCCCAGCCATGAGCGCCATCGGCCGCATATGGGGGAAAGTAGAGGAGGCCGGCCCCGACGGCCTGCTCGTCCGCGTCGAAGGGACGGGTATCGGGCTACAGGTGCAGGTGCCCGCCCGCACCCGCGACGTTTTGGGCGTCCCCGGCCGCGAAGTCGTCCTCTACACCCACCTGCACGCCCGCGAGAGCGAGATCGCCCTCTACGGCTTCGCCACCGTCGACGAGCTGCGCATCTTCCGCCTGCTCATCGCCGTCTCCGGCCTCGGCCCCAAGGGCGCCCTTCTCCTCCTCTCCGCTCTGCCCGGCGACCAGCTCTGGGAGGCCATCGCCGCCGGCGACGTCGCGCCGATAAAGGCCGTGCCCGGCATCGGCGCCAAGACCGCCAGCCGCATAATCATCGACCTCAAGGGCCGTCTGCCGGAGCACGTGCCGGTCGGGGCCGGCGCGGGCGGCGGCGTGACCGACGACGAAGAGGTCGTCGCGGCGCTCGTCAGCCTCGGCTACACGCAGAGCGAAGCGACGGCCGCCGCCTCGCGCCTCCCCCGCGACGAATCCCTCACCCTCGAAGACAAGATCCGTCTCGCCCTCTCCTCCTTCACCGCCCAGTAGCCGTGGGCGCCCTTCATAGCCAATGTAGCGGAAGGCT
>DAOUEO010000138.1:0-8254 GCA_034430455.1 Dehalococcoidia bacterium
CGGGCGAGCCTCTCCAGCAGGCGCTCGGTCGCCTCGGTGGGGTTGGGGGCGTTGGCGCCGATCATGGCTGTCATCCGGCGGACGAGCCAGACCTGGCGCAGGGTCTCCTCGTCGAGGAGGAGCTCTTCGCGGCGGGTGCCGCTGCGGTGGATGTCTATGGCAGGCCACATGCGCCGCTCGGCCATGCGCCGGTCAAGGTGGATCTCCATGTTGCCCGTGCCCTTGAACTCCTCATAGATGACCTCGTCCATGCGGCTGCCGGTGTCGACGAGGCAGGTGCCGATGATGGTGAGGCTACCGCTCTCCTCGGTGTTGCGGGCGGCGCCGAAGAAGCGCTTGGGCGGATGGAGGGCGATGGGGTCGATGCCGCCGGAGAGGGTGCGGCCGCTGGTGGGCATCGCCAGGTTGTAGGCGCGGGTGAGACGGGTGATGCTGTCGAGGAGGACGACGACGTCCTTGCCGCACTCGACGAGCCGCTTGGCGCGGTCGAGGCCGATCTCGCCGACGCGGGTGTGGTCCTCGACGGGCTCGTCGAAGGTGGAGGCTATGACCTCGCCGCGGACGGAACGCCTCATGTCGGTCACTTCCTCCGGCCGCTCGCCGATGAGGAGGACCATGAGGTGGACGTCGCTGTAGTTGCTGGTGATGCCGTTGGCGATGGCCTTGAGGAGGAAGGTCTTGCCCGCCTTGGGGGGGGAGACGATCATGCCTCGCTGGCCGCGGCCGATGGGGGAGATAAGGTTGATGACGCGCGCCGAGAGCTGTTCGGGCGTGGTCTCGAGGTTGAACTGCTGGTTGGGGAAGATGGCGGTCAGGTTCTCGAAGTAGGGGCGGCTCTTCGCGACCTCGGGGTCGACGCCGTTGACGGCCTCAACCCGCAGGAGGCCGAAGTATCTTTCGCTGTCCTTGGGCGGCCGCACCTGGCCGGTGACGTAGTCGCCCGTGCGAAGGGCAAAGCGCCGGATCTGGGATTGGGAGACGTAGACATCGTTGAGGCCGGGGACGAGGGTCTCGCCGCGGAGGAAGCCGTAGCCGTCATCGACGAGGTCGAGGACGCCGCCGCTGAAGATGTTACCCTCCCTCTCCGTCTGCGCTTGGAGGAGGCGGAAGACCAGGTCCTGCTTTTTCAGGGAGCTATACCCGGAGATGCCAAGCTCCTTCGCGATGTCCATGAGGTCTTCGCGCGTCTTGGTCTCTAGCTCAGCGATGTTTAGCCCGGTCGGTGGACTCATGGTTACAGTCCTTGGCTGATCATGGTGTGAAGCTGCGGGGTCTCAATCAGTGTAGGGAGATGAAGCGCATCCAGTGCTGCGGCTGCAAGTCCATACTACATCATTCGCTACGTTTACCACAACTATCTTTCTAAGGGAAGCCTAGCTCTGACCCGGCGCCGCGGTTTTGCTGTAGCGCGCGGCGTCGGCCAGGAAACGCTCTATGCCGATGTCGGTCAGAGGGTGCTTGAGCATGGCCATGAACACCTGATAGGGCAGGGTGGCGATGTGCGACCCACACTTGGCGGCGGCGATTACGTGCCGGGGATGACGCAGGCTGGCGGCTATGACCTGGGTGGGCAGGTGGTAGCGGTCGATTATCTCCACGGCGTCCCGCACGACCTCCATGCCGTCGTGCCCGGCATCGTCCAGGCGGCCGACGAAGGGGCTGACGTAGGTGGCGCCGGCAAGGGCCGCCAGGAGGGCCTGGTTGGCGGAGAAGACGAGTGTCATGTTCACCTTGACGCCTTCCTTGGCGAGCTTGGCGGTGGCCTCGAGACCCGCCGCGTCGATGGGGATCTTCACGGCGACGTCGGGGTGCCAGGCGGCGATCTCCCTCGCTTCGGTGATGATGGCGGGGACATCGCGGGCTATGCACTCGGCGGAGACGGGCCCCTTCACAACCTGACAGATCTCCACCACTCTTTCTCTATACTCGACACCTCGCTCCTTGGCCATTAGGGTGGGGTTGGTGGTGACGCCGGAGAGGACCCCCATGCCGGCCACTTCACGGATCTCGTCGATGTTCGCGGTATCAAGGAAGAGTCGCATCGGCTTCTCCTGTCGCTGGTTGACCGCCGGATAGGAAGAACGCGCTCACTGGCTGCCGGAATCGCCGGCAGCGGCGGGGGCGGCAACGTCGCCCGCCGGCCGCAGGTAGGCGAGAGAAGACCCCTCCCGAAGCGCTCTCTCCTTGACGGCGGCCATGAACTCGCGGAAGAGCGGGTGCGGCCGGTCGGGGCGGGAGCGGAACTCGGGATGGAACTGGGTGCCGACCATGAATGGGTGGCCCTGAAGCTCACAGATCTCGACCAGGGAGCCGTCGGGGGAGAGACCGCTGGCGACGAGGCCGACCCCCGCCAGGGGCTCCTGGAAGGCGTTGTTGAACTCGTAGCGGTGGCGGTGACGCTCTCTGACCTCGTCAACGCCATAGGCCTGGTGGGCCCTGGTGCCGGGCACGAGACGGCAGGGGTAGCTCCCCAGGCGCATGGTGCCGCCCATGTCGTGGACGCCGCGCTGCTCCTCGAGGAGGCTGATGACGGGATAGGGGGTATCAGGGTCGAACTCGGTGGAGTTGGGGGTGTCCTCGCCGAAGGCGAGGCGGGCCGCTTCGACGACCATGACCTGCATGCCCAGGCAGAGGCCCAGATAGGGGACACCCTGCTCGCGGGCGAAGCGGGCAGCCCCGATCTTCCCCTCGATGCCGCGCTCGCCGAAGCCACCGGGGACGATGACACCGTGGACGCGCTGGAGGACAGCCTCACCGTCGGCGGCCTCCAACACCTGGGAGTGAACCCACTCGATATCGACGGCCACGTCATGGTGGATGCCGGCGTGGATGAGGGACTCCTTGACGGAGAGGTAGGCGTCGGGAAGCTCGATGTATTTGCCGACGACGGCGACGACGACGCGGCCGCCGGGGTGGAGGAGCCGGTCGACGAGTTGCCGCCATCCGCTCAGGTCGCGGGAGCGGGCGGGAAGGCCGAGGCGCTCGATGATGAGGTCGCCCAGTCCCGCCTCTTCGAGGACGAGCGGCACCTGGTAGATGCTGGACATGGTGCGCAAGGGGACGACCGCCCGCTTCTCGACATCGCAGAAGAGGGCGATCTTGTCCTTGGTGTCCTGGGGGACGGCGTAGTCGCTGCGGCAGATGATCACGTCGGGCTGGATGCCGACGCCGCGCAGCTCACGAACGCTGTGCTGGGTGGGCTTGGTCTTGATCTCGCCGGTGGAGCCGATGTAGGGGAGGAGGGTAACGTGGATGGCGAGCAGGTTCTCGCGCCCCTCCTCGTTGCGCATCTGGCGGATCGCCTCGAGGAAGGGCTGCCCCTCGATGTCGCCCACGGTGCCGCCGACCTCGACGATGATGACGTCGGCGCCGCTGACGTCCGCCACCTCGCGGACGCGCTTCTTGATCTCGCCGGTGATGTGGGGGATGGCCTGGATGGTGCCACCCAGGAAGTCGCCGCGGCGCTCCTTTTGGATGACGGTCTGGTCTATCTGGCCGGTGGTCACTGAGCTGCGGCCGGTGAGGTCCTCATCGATGAAGCGCTCGTAGTGTCCGAGGTCGAGGTCGGTCTCGGCGCCGTCGCTGGTAACGAACACTTCGCCGTGCTGGTAGGGCGACATGGTGCCGGGGTCGACGTTGAGGTAGGGGTCGAGCTTCTGGATGGAGACGGAGATGTTGCGGCTCTTGAGGATGCGGCCGATAGCCGCCGTCGCTATGCCCTTGCCGACGGAGCTGACGACTCCGCCCGTAACGAATATGTATTTCGGCATCGCCCTCTATCTAGGGCGAAGCGGCCCTCGGCCTGCCAATCGGCGGGCAGGGAGGCGCCGCCCACCAAGTATCTTACTCAAGGGGTCGGCGGCGTGTCAAGGCCGTCTTGTCAGGTCCGATGGTTCGCTTGGGATACCCGCCCCAGGGTGGGTTTGGTGTCCAGTTCTGCGGGATGAATCGCGCAGCTTTTCGTTGGGCAGCGTTGTGTGCGGCGGGCAGCGTCGAAGTTCTCGCCGCAACATGGGCGTCCCTCTTCCCACCCACCCGCCCTAGAAAAGTCACTGAGCTTCAGGGGGACACCCTCTGAAACCCCCGCCAGAGGGGGATACTCCCCCTCTGGACTCCCCATTTTCCGAGCCGCAGGTTCCGGTCGGGCACCCGCCACAGGCGGGCAGGCGGAGCCCCGACCCTACGATGGCTGTCAACGGATGGGGGAACGGATAAGCGGATGGGAATGTGCGGTAGATACGGTCGGCGAGGCTGGGGCACGAGGAAGCGGGTCGGGCAGGGACGCCCGACCCTGCGGGGATGAGGGTCGCGCGCGGGTCAGGCGTTGAGGATGCCGGCTACCTGCAGGAGGGCGATTAGGGCGTAGATGACCGCCAGGACGATGAGAACGATTGTCGTCGCCCAGGCTATGGCATTCTGACGGGGGGAGTTGGTCCAGCGGCCCATGATCCGGCGGTCGTTGACGAGCTTGAGCATGAGGATGAGGATGACGGGCAGGAGGATGCCGCCGACGACGTTGGGAAGGAAGAGGAGGACGAGCAGGTCGAGGCGGGGGATGAGCACGGCCGCCGCGCCGCCGATTATCAGGGCGGCGAACAGGCCGAAGAAAGCGGGGGCCTCGCGGAGACGCCGGTTGACGCTCCGCTCCCAGCCGAAGGCGCCGCAGACGGCGTAGGCGGTGCTGAGCGGCAGCACGATGGCGGCCAGCAGGGAGGCGTTGAGGAGGGCGATGGCGAAGAGGTTGGCGGCGAAGTCGCCGGCGAGGGGGTGGAGCGCGCGGCCCACATCCTCCACTGTGTCCGCGGGCTCGCCGTGGGCATGGAGCGTCGCCGCGGTGGTCACGATGATGAAGAAGGCGATCACGGTGCAGGCGATGGCGCCGGCGTAGACGTCCCAGCGGACGAACCGGTACTCACGCTCTCCCAGGCCTTTGTCGACGACGCCGGACTGGAGGTAGAACTGCTGCCAGGGCGTGATGGTGGTGCCGATGACGCCGATGAGGACGGTGAGATAGGGCAGGCTGAGGTGGAATGTGGGGACGACGGAGTGGGTCGCCACCGACCCCCAATCCGGCCGCGCCAGGAAGCCGGTGATGATGTAGGAGACGAAGACCAGGGAGCCCAGCAGCAGCACTTTCTCGACGCGATGATAGGTGCCGAAGACGACGAGGGCCAGGATGAGCGCCGCCGCCAGGGGAACGGTGATGTACTTGGAGACGCCGAAGATCTCGGAGGCGCCGGCGACACCGGCGAACTCGGCGACGGTGGTGGTCGCGTTGGCGACGAGGAGGACAAGCATCGCCAGCGCGGTGATGCGGACGCCGAAGCGCTCGCGGATGAGGTCGGCGAGCCCTCTGCCGGTGATAGCGCCCAGACGGGCGGCGATCTCGGCTATGATCGCCAGGGCGATGACGCAGAGGACGATCACCCATAGCAGGCTGTAGCCGAAGCGGGAGCCGGCGATGGAGTAGCCGGCGATCCCCGTGGGGTCATTGTCCACAGTCCCCGTGATCAGGCCGGGTCCCATCACGGCGAGGAAGAGGGCGATGCGCGGCAGCAGGCCCAGCCGGACGACGCCCGGGCTCCTGACGACGCCCTCGCGCTCCGCTTCTTCGCCCATGGCTCAGCTCCACATCCGGCGCGGGCGGTTCTGCCAGGAGCGGGGAGTCACGAGGTCGAGGACGTCGTTGACGGTCACGACGCCTTTCAGATAGTCATCCTCATCGATCACCGGGATCGCCAGCATGTCGTAGCGTATGAGCTTCCGAGCCACTTCGTGCTTGGAATCGTCGAGGTGGACGGAGGCGACGTCGCGCTCCATGAAGGTGTCGACGCGGGCGTCCGGCTGGGCGACGATGAGGTCACGCAGGGAGAGGACGCCGCGCAGGCGGTTGTCGCTGTCGACGACGTAGAGGTAGTAGCTCTCGTCTTCCGGAGGGGCGACGCTGCGGAGGTTGGAGATGACCTGGTCGGCGGTCTCGGTCTCCTGGACAGCGACAAGTCTGCTGTTCATCAGACCTCCCGCCTTGTCCTCATCATAGGCGAGGAGGGAGCGCACCTCGTCGGCGTGGTGGGCCGCCATGAGATCCATGAGCTCGACCGCCCGCTGCTTCTCGACGTCGCCGAGCACGTCGGCGGCCTCATCGGGGGGCATCTGGTCGAGCACGTCGGCGGCCTCTTCCGGCTTCATGGCGGTGAGGACGGCGGCCTGGTGCTCGTCGGAGAGCTCGGCGAGGGCGTCGGCGGCTGTCTCGTCGTCCAGGGCCTCGAACACGTCGGCGGCTTCGCCGGGGGACATCTGGCTGATGATGGCACCGATGTCGGCGGGGCGCATGGCGCGCAGGCGGTCGAAGGGCACCTTGAGGCGCACCTCGTCGACGGCGGGGCCGATGTCGACCTCCTGCCAGTCGATGAGGCGGGGGCGGTCGCGGCGGAGGACGCGGGCAACCCACTCCAGGCCCAGACGCCGGAGGAGGCCGGGGAGGGAGCTGTCGACGCCCGCGAGGCGGAGGTCGCCGTTGATGGGGGTGAGGGCGATGTCGTTGACGCGGACAAGCTTGACGCCGTGGGTGTCGACGATCTGTTTGTCGAGGAGGTCGCGTCCGAGCCAGATCAGCTCTTCCCCCGGCTCGGGAAGGGCATCGAGCTTGAAGCGCCGGCCGAGGGCGGTGCCCCGCGGGGTAACGGAGGCGATGTTGCTCCAGGGGACGGCGTGCAGGCGCCGCCGGCTGCCGACGACGACGGTGCGCACGGGCGGGTAGGGAAGGTCGACGGCGACAAGCAGGTCGCGGAGGACACCGACGGGAGCACCGTCGAGGTCGAGGACGGGACGGCCTAGAAGCTGGCTGAGGAAAGGCATGAAAAACCACCTCCCCAAGCTGTGGCTGTTCGGGAGGTGGTTCGCCGCGGGGGAGCCGCGGCCACGCGAGCATACGCGCTAGCGGCGGCTCATCAGAAGCGAATCGCCTCCCTCGTTCTCTTGGCTGTGGCGGCTACGATCGTCGCCTTCGTCGCTTTCCATCTGTTTCCGATATCCCATGCGTCGCGCAACTTCGCGCGACCCTGAGGGTCTAATGGTAGCGCTCTCGCGCACAAGCGTCAACCCCGCGCGGCGACACTCGATAGGAGGCCAAGTGGACACCCCCTGGAACCCCCGTCAGAGGGGGATGCCCTCCGCCAAAGGCGGACAGGATCTCTGGACTCCCCCAGTCCTACATTGGGCACAAAGTCCCGCAGCCTTTTCGTTTGGGGGGCGTTGTGGGCGATGGGCGGCGTCGATGTTCTGGCCGCAACATCAGCGCCGCACTTCCCACCCTCCCACCCAGGGAGGTAGTTTGATTCTGGGGGACACCCCCAGACCCCCGCCAGAGGGGGATTCCCCCTCTGGACTCCCCCTTTCGGGATCGGGGTTATTCGATGGCGTAGAGGACCTGGACGTCCAGGGTGATCTCCATCTCCCCCAGCTCGATGGGAGTCGGCGCGCCCTCATCCAGCATCTCCGCAGCCCCAACCCCCCGGGAAAGGGGCATCGGCGGCGCGGCGCCGGACTCGCTGATGGAGATGGGCTTGCCCAGCTTGACGCCGGCGAGGTCGGCCAGGCGCTTGGCTTTGGTCTGGGCGTCCTCCACGGCCTCGGCGCGGGCCTCGTCCTGGAGCTCGCTGGGGTCGTCGATGGTGAAGTCGAGGCCCTGAATCTCGGTGAGGTCGCCGCCGGCGGCGACGGCGTCATCGATGACCTCGCTCGTGTTGTCGATGTCGCGGATCTTGACGGTGACGATGTTGGTCACGCGGTAGCCGCGCAGCTCCTGGGTGTCGCCGCGGTAGTCGTACTCCGGGTAGATGCTGAACTGGGCGCTCTGGATGTCTTTATCGTCGACGCCGTTGCCTTTGATGGAGTCGACTACGCCGTTCATGGCCGTGGCCGCCTGGTCACGCGCGTCCTTGACGGAGGAGGCGAGGACGGAGATGCCCAGGGTCAGCACGGCGACGTCGGGCGCACCGGAGACGCTCCCCTCACCGCTGACGCTGATCCCGAGGGACTGGGCCTGCTGGTTGGCGACGGTGATCTTGTCTGCCTCACAGGCGGCACTCAACAGCGCCAGGAGGAGCAGACCCGCTATGGAGAGAAGTGCGACGTACTTGCGCATGATCGTTGTCTCCTTTCTGTTGTGGTCGTCGGCGCTGCTCCGCCCCCGACCAAGATGACGTTCAAGCCCGGCGCGATCGCCTCCTCAGGAAGAGGGCGACGGCGAGTA